>NYTP01000088.1 GCA_002683575.1 Bermanella sp. | reverse complement strand
GGTTTTGATTAATGCTAACAGGGGCTAACATCTTGCCCCACTTACTGTTTACACTCACTAATTGGCCATCATTTATACCGCGAGACTGAGCATCTTTTATATGCATTTCAACGTAAGGCTGGCTGATGTGCTGGTTTAATTGTGGCGCGAGGGCTGTGCGTGTCATGGTGTGCCATTGATCACGAATACGGCCAGTATTTAAACGCAGCGGATAATCGTTTGTCGGCAAGTTAATGGGCAATTTAGGTGTGATAGGTAATAATTTTGCTTTGCGGTTAGGCGTGAAAAAATCACCGTTTGCAAAAAAGCGTTCACGACCTTTTGGAAATTCTGAATTTACTGGCCACTGAATCGGCTCAAGATTTTCGTATTCGTCATTACTTAAATTAGCTAAACCACTAATATCAAAATCACGACGTTTATGGTTGGGTGCGTCAGAATTTTCAAAACCAGAAAGGGCAGCGTGTTCGCGGAAAATATCAGCTTGATTTTGGTAATTAAAACCGTCTTTAAAACCCATGCGTTTTGCCACATCACAAATAATTTGCCAATCATGCATGGCATTGCAAGCGGGTTGAAATAAACCGCGCTGGCGAGAAATGCGCCGCTCGCTATTCGTCACCGTGCCATCTTTTTCGCTCCAGCCAGTGGCCGGTAATTTGACATGGGCTAAATCACCGGTATCGGTTTGGTCAATACAGTCACTGCTCACCACAAGCTCACATTTTTCTAATGCACTTTTTACTTTGTCTGCGTTGGGTAAACTTACCACAGGGTTAGTGGCCATGACCCAAACCGCTTTTATTTTGCCCTCATCAATGGCATCAAACATGTCCACTGCCATTAAACCACTTTGTGTGGCCATGGTAGGTGACTGCCAAAACCGTTGAACACGGGCAATGCTGTCGTCGGTAAAGTCCATGTGAGCTGCGAGAGTATTGGCAAGACCACCCACTTCACGGCCACCCATGGCATTAGGTTGGCCTGTCATTGAAAATGGTCCCATGCCGGGCTTACCAATTCGACCGGTTGCGAGGTGGCAATTGAGAATACTGTTGACTTTATCTGTGCCAGAACTGGATTGGTTTACCCCTTGGCTATAAAGGGTGACGCTCTTTTGTGTTTGACAAAACCAGTTGTAAAATTGCTTTAAGTCGTCTTCATTTAAGCCCAGCGTATCCGCTAGTTCTTTTATATTGCCGCTGCTGGTTTGCGCAGCACTGATGGCATCGCTTAAACCATCACAATACTGTTGCACATAATCAGAATCGATTTTATTTTGTTGGTTAATACTGTTTAGTAGCCCGTTGAATAACCAAGTATCAGTACCTAGATTAAGCGGTAAATGTAAATCTGCAATATCACAGGTTTGAGTACGCCGAGGGTCAATCACCACCACTTTGACACTAGGGTTGGCTTCTTTATATTTTTTGATGCGTTGAAATAATACTGGGTGGCACCAAGCGGTATTGCTGCCCACCAAGGTAATTAATTCGGCTTTTTCAAAATCATCATAACATCCGGGTACCGTGTCTGATCCAAATGCCCGTTTATGTCCCACAACCGATGACGACATACATAAACGTGAATTTGTATCGATATTGCCGCTGCCGATGTAACCTTTCATTAATTTATTAGCAACGTAATAATCTTCGGTTAATAGTTGGCCTGAAACATAAAACGCGACGGCATCTGGGCCGTGTTTTTTTATGATGTCACTAAAGCCACTGGCCACTTTATCGAGGGCCTGGTCCCAAGAAACCACCTGGTTATTAATTTTAGGTGCCAGTAAACGCTCATTGAGTGACACCGTTTGGTCAAGGGCACTGCCTTTAGAACACAAGCGGCCAAGATTAGCAGGGTGGTTATCAAGCCCGGTTACGCTCATGGTACGAGCCGTTTCATTTACAGTGGCTTTTATGCCGCAGCCAACGCCGCAATAAGCACAGGTTGTATGCTTGGTTATTTCGTTTTTGTGTTGGTTCAACTGAGTTGAGGCGATAACGCTCATGCGGCCACCTCGGAATGTTTAGCGCGTTGATTCATTGCATTATTTTGAGCTTGGCATAATGCTTTGCCAAACATTAAATAGGGACGAATTGATTGGATATCCGTTTGTGCATCAAGAAGCTCATGATAAAACGGCCCTTCTTGTGTGTCACCATATAACACGACACCGATGATTTTATTGTTCTCAATGACGATTTTTTTATAAATACCTTGTTGAGAATGGCGATAGTATAGGTACTCACTTTCAGGTGTACCTAAAAAGTTACCCACAGAAAATAAATTGATTCCCGTCACTTTTAATTTGGTAGCCGTTGGCAGTGTTTGAAACTGTGCAACACCATGTTCACTTAAATGATTGGCCAGTACGGTTGCTTGATCATAAAGAGGTGCCACTAGGCCGAACGTCTCGCCTCGATGTTCGATGCACTCGCCTAACGCATAAATACTCGGGTCATAGGTTTGTAATGTATCACTCACCACAATGCCATTTTGACAATACAAACCACAGTCTTGGGCTAGTTGAATGTTAGGCCGAATGCCAATGGCCATAATCACTAGGTCGGCTTCTAACTCACTGCCATCGGCAAAACAGACTTTTTCAACGCGCCCATTCCCTTTAATGGACTGTGTGGAAGCCTGCATCTTAAAGTGTAAGCCTTTTGTTTCTAATGCCTGTTTGAGTAGTTTGCCGGCTTCTTGGTCAAGTTGACGGTTTAAGGGGATGTCTGAGTTATGCACAACCGTTACGTCCATACCACGGTTGCATAACCCCATGGCCGCCTCTAAGCCTAATAAACCAGCACCAATGACCACCGCTTTTTTATGCTGACTTGCCAAGCGAATCATATTCTCCACATCATGAATATCCCGAAAGCTCATGACACCTTCTAAATATGCACCGTCAATAGGTAGCATAAAGGGGTTGGAACCGGTTGCGATCACAAGGCGATCATAAGGTGTGACTTCGCCATTTTTTGTGATGACACACTTTTTTATTCGATCAATTTTTACAATGGCTTCATCATAACCTGCATGCAAAGTAATACCATTATCTTCATACCAAGAACGATCATGAATCATTATTTCGTTTAGTGTTTTTTCTCCTGCAAGTAAAGGTGAAAGCATGATGCGATTGTAATTACCATACGGTTCATTTCCAAAAACAGTGATGTCATATCTATGCTGGGTTCGGGTTAATTCGTCTAATAGTTTTGCACCGGCCATACCGTTGCCAATCATCACTAATTTGGCTGTCATGCTTTGCTCTTTATGCTGAATAATGAACTAAGGTGAGAGAAAAAAGGGACCATCGGAATAGGCATCCGATGGTCCAAAGGGGTCTCTACCTTAAGCGATGTTGCATTTTACGGTGTCCGTTTGGATGAGGTAAAACGCTACATGGTTTAAGTCGTTATAAACATCATGGTTGCTATTTAAAGGGCCACCAAGACACGGTTATTTTCAATTTTTGTTGCGTACGTTGTGATGCGGATAGACTCATCTTCCAAGCATGACCCGGTATCTAGGCTGAAGTGTTGCTTGTAAAGCGGGCTGGCCACAGTCAGGTTCCCCTTAACCTCACTAATCAACCCTCGACTGAGTACATTGGCTTTACCAATAGGGTCATAATTGTTGATGGCAAAGACCTGCTCGGTTGCAGCTGGGCGAAAAATGGCAACCTGTTGGTCGTTAACTAATGCACATACACCTGTATCTAAGTGAATGTCATCGAGTGCGCACACGTCGATAAAATGGCTCATGATCAATCCTTAGCTAATGGCTATTAAGTTATCTTTTTTCATTCGTTCACTTTCACTGGCAGGGCGAATCTGACCACGCTCTTTTACAAACTGAACATTTTCATCGGGTTTGTCGGCATTAATAAAGTGGCTAAAGCGCTTCAATTTATCTGGGGATTCTATGGTGGTTTTCCATTCACACTGATAGCTTTCGACAACGGCTTCCATTTGACGCTCGAACTCCTCAGCCATACCCAGTGAGTCCTCAATAACCACTTGCTTAAGATAATCTAAGCCCCCTTCAAGGTTGTCCATCCAAACGCTGGTGCGTTGAAGGCGATCGGCGGTCTTTACATAAAACAGTAAAAAACGATCAATGTATTTGATGAGGGTTTCTTTATCCAAGCCTTGTGCTAATAAATCCGTATGGCGAGGTTTCATACCGCCATTACCACAGACATATAAGTTCCAGCCATTTTCGGTGGCAATCACGCCTACGTCTTTAGACTGTGCTTCAGCGCACTCACGGGTACAACCGGATACGGCAAATTTGATTTTGTGTGGAGAGCGCAAACCCTTGTATCGATTTTCTAATTCAATACTCATTCCCATGGAATCATCCACACCAAAACGACACCAGGTTGAGCCAACACAGGATTTTACCGTGCGTAAGGATTTACCATAGGCATGACCTGTTTCAAATCCGGCAGCCACAAGTCGCTCCCATATTTGTGGTAACTCATGAAGCTGGGCACCAAATAAATCAATGCGCTGGCCGCCGGTTATCTTGGTATATAAACCAAAGTCTTTTGCGACTTGGCCTATCACCAATAAACCATCGGGGGTAATCTCGCCTCCTGGAATTCGTGGCACAACGGAATAAGTGCCATCCTTTTGCATGTTACCTAGGTAGATATCGTTGGTGTCTTGTAAACCAATGTGTTTATTGTCTAATACGTATTCGTTCCAGCAAGAAGCTAACACAGAGCCCACTAATGGTTTGCAAATTTCACAGCCATGGCCTTTACCGTATTTTGATAATAATTCGCTAAAAGATTTTATGCCCTCAATGCGAACAATGTTGTAAATATCTTGGCGAGTATAGGCAAAATGCTCACAGATATCGGTATTAACTTCCACACCCAGTTTTGCCAGTTCGCTGTTCATGACTTGCGTCACTAACGCGGTACAACCACCGCAACCTGTGCCAGCTTTTGTTTCGGCTTTTATATCACCAAGGGTTTGCGCACCATCTTGTACAGTGCAGCAAATCGCGCCTTTTGATACGTCGTAGCATGAACATATTTGTGCGCTATCGGGTAAGGCGTCTGGTCCTAGCATGGGTTTAGCTGCCCCATCGAGTGTCGGCAGAATAAGCGCCTCAGGTGAGGCTGGCAGTTCAATATTGTTTAGCGCCATTTGTAGTAGGTTGCCGTAATCTTCGGCGTCACCAATCATCACCGCACCTAGCAGTAATTTTTTATCTGCACTTACAACAATTTTTTTATAAACCTGATTGACTTCATCGGTGTAGGCATAACTTAACGCCCCTTCACTACGAGCATGGCAGTCACCAATGGATGCAACGTCGACGCCCATTAATTTTAATTTGGTGCTCATGTCCGCACCTTCAAAACTGGCAGCCCCTGAATTTGATATATGTTGTGCTGCTACTTTAGCCATGTTGTAGCCTGGCGCCACAAGGCCATAAATCATGCCGCCCCAAAGTGCACATTCTCCAATGGCGTAAATATTGTCATCAGATGTTTGGCAGTGATTGTTGATTGAAATACCACCGCGCGCCCCAAGTTCTAAATCACAGCGACGGGCAATGGCATCCTGAGGTCTTATGCCTGCACTGAATAAAATAAGGTCGGTTTCAAGGCTTTCACCATCGGCAAATTCCATTTTATGTTTACAGGTATCGCCGTCCGTAATATTTTGTGTGTTTTTATTAGTGTGCACCCGTACACCAAGCTCTTGGATTTTACTTTTTAATAATGCACCGCCAGCTTCATCTACTTGAACGGCCATTAAGCGAGGCGCAAATTCCACTACATGAGTTTCAAGGCCCAAATCTTTTAATGCGTTTGCTGCTTCAAGGCCTAACAGTCCACCACCAACAACGACACCTACCTTAGAATTTTTGGCTCCAGCAGTTATGGCTTCTAAGTCTTCGATGGTGCGATAGACCAAACAATTTTCACGTTCGTGCCCTGGTACGGGTGGTACAAATGGATACGAGCCTGTAGCCAATACTAATTTGTCATAGCTGAGTATTTCGCCTTGTTGTGTGGTAACGGTTTTGCCTTGTCGGTCGATGTGTTCAGCGCTGCAGTTTAGTTTTAATTGAATGTGGTTCGTTTCAAAAAAGCCATCACTCACAAGACTCAAGTCTTCAGCCGTTTTACCTGAAAAGTATGACGATAAGTAAACACGGTCATATGCTGGGCGAGGTTCTTCACATAAAACGGTAATATTAAAGTTGGGTGCCTGTTCTGATTCCACAAGGCTTTCTAAAAATTTATGACCCACCATGCCATTGCCAATCACGATGAGGTTTTGTTTGTTTGTCATTTTCTCTCTCCATGCCGAATTAAACGGGCGGGCAAAGTTTATATCTGATGTATCTACAGCAATGGCCGTGCCATGTTCTTAACTTATTGTTTTTAAAGGGTTTAGTGTGTTTTTTTGAGGGAGGGGAAGGATAAAAAGATTGAAATGAGGGCGAACAAGAAACATTGCGAACCATTGTGGTGCGCAATGCAGGAAGGGCGTTGCTTGAAAATGGTGCGTGAATGTCTGGCTATTGATTTGCACCAATAGAAGAGGGTTAAAGTGCCGCTTTACTGCTTTGATCTATCTCTTCATATAGGCCGGTAATATCATCCATTTGCTGCAAAATACTTTCAGTTGTTACAGCAATAACTAAAGGCGTACTGTTACCGTTATGTTGTGATTTAAAACCTTGTTTTGAGAAGTTCCATTGTGCACTAACCTGTTTTAACTTGTAGCTGATGAAATGTGTATTGCGTTTGCTTTGTATTAATTGGTTAAGCGCGGTATCAAATTCACTTATGGCCTCTAAAAGTTCACTGGATAGTTGTGGATCATGGTCAGACAGGCTCATGGCGGAATAAAGCTTGGCAATGCGCTGGCTTAACATACGCTGGCGACCTGCAATACTGACAAGGTGTGCACTATTCGTATTGGAGACTGCTTGAAATTGGATAACTAAATCTTCGCTGGCGAGCATGGTGGCATCGCTTAACATGAGAATATTGCTTAAAGCTTGGCCATCAAATGGTTGGTTAAATGCGCCTGAATAAGAACGCCATATTTGTTCAATGTTTTCAATATAACTGTTTATAGTGGGCTGATTAATGGAACTGTTAAACTGCTTTAATTGCAAAATATTAGATTTGAACAACAAAGAGCTTTGCTCAAATTGCTGCTGCGCTTTATCAGGTTGAATATCAAGTTGAGATAAAATATAGGTCTTTGCAATACGTTGACTGAGCATGCGCAAGCGACCAGATTCATTGATAGCCTGTGAAAGTGAGTTGATCTGTGCATAAGTAGGAATACTGAAAATGATTAATAGCACGCTTAGCATGAATGTTTTTGGTTTCATGTTAGACCACCCATAGTAGAGAAAGGAGTAGCAGTGTGATGCTTTCTCTACTTTTCGAGCAATACCTAAGTCGGGGCATGATTAAAGGATATAAGGAGTAGTCATAATAAAAAGGGGAATAAAGTTAGTTTCATTATCCATTTTTGTTATGGTCAATTTCTTCGTATAAGGCAGTAATATCGTTCATTTGTCTTAGTATGCTCTCGGTGGTCATGGAAATGACCAATGGCGTACTACTACCTTTATCTAAAACTTTGAAACCTTGTTTTGAAAAATTCCATTGGGTGGCAACCTTTTTCAGTTTGTGATTAACAAAGTGAGTGTTATCTGGGCTGTTGATTAATTCGTTTAAAGCTTGATCAAATTCAGCGATGGCTTGTTTTAATTCATCATCATAGCGCTGAGTATCACCTGATAAGCTGATGGCACTGTACAACTTGGCAATGCGTTGACTGAGCATACGTTGGCGACCAGATAAATTGACCCAGCGTGCACTATTTCGTTCGGCGGTTTTTTCTAATTCACTGACTAACATTTCACACGTTTGTAAGGTTTCATCACTTAAGGCCAAAATATTTGCAGTGCTGCTTTGGTCTGCTTGCTTGTTTAATTCGGATTTATATATGGACCACTGGTTTTGTATGGCCGTTAAGCTGGCATCTATCGCGGCAGGTGAACCAAGTTCAATAGAAAATAGACCTAAATCAGTAAGGTTGGATTCAAATTTTTGAAAGCTGCTAGTAAATTGTTGCGTGGCTTTCTCAGGTTGTATATCCATGGCTTTTAATAAATACGCTTTTGCCATACGCTGACTTAACATGCGCAGTCGACCCGATTCGTTAATGGCTTGAGATAGGCTATTGATTTCGGCAAAGCTTGGAATCGAAAATGAGCTTAAGGCAAGGGTGCAAATTAAAATGAGAACTTTCATTCTAATGTCCTTTTACATGGTTGCTAAAGTTGGATGGATGTAGCTAGGGGACAATGAAATGGCACGAATGCCATTTCACTGTTAAGTGCAGTTAGAACTTAGCGCTGGCGGTTAACCAGATTTTAGTTGTGTCTTCTTTTGTGTCGCTACCTGAAAGCTGTGCAACTTTAAAGCTAGCGCCGTAAGTACCAAAGTTTTTCGCGGCTAAAAAGCCTAGTTCAGTACCTAAATCAGCACTACCTTCATTAGCACTAAAGTTGTGAATCTGCCCAACTAACTTAACACTTGATACTTTTGTAACCGCTGAAAAATAGATGTCTTCGATACCGTTAGCTCCCCATTGAGCTGCACTGAGGTAAGCATCGCTCCAGCCTAGGAATTTATGATTAGTTCCTAAGGGCGTATTAAATGATGCTTCGCCATCGTCACTGCCCATAACTTCATAACCTAATGTCGCTTTTACCGCTCCAATTTTTTTAGAGCCGTTTAAGTGGTAATAAAGAGTGTCATTGGTTTCGTTGTCTTGGGTTGCAACTTCTGCTTCAAAGCCGAAGCCTGCAGCCATCCCTGTTGCGCGAAGGCCAAATGTATCTAATTTTGAGCCAGCCTCAGGATCAATTCTGTAATAAAAGGCACTTGTAGCTAGGTCTTTGTTAATGCTGTATTTAACATTTAATAATGAAATATCTGCTTCGACATTATCATTTTTGATATTGTTTAGATTGTTTGCAAAAGCGGCAAATATAGTGGTGTTATCTAAGGCTTTATTTTCGATCGAAATAGCATCGAAAGTGGCTTCATCTTGACGGAAAGCAACACCACCTACATGGCGCTGGTTATCAAGATTAATACGCTGATTACCTAGCTTAACATTTGAAGAGAAACCTGAATATTGAAGATATGCCTGGTTTATTTGAGTGGTTTCTTGATCAAGAATCAAATCGTACTCGGTGTTTGCATTGCCATTATCACCGCCGTCAAAAAAGTCGTCGGTTAGTTGAAAAACGTTATCACCTTCAACCAATGCTGAGAAACCATACATGTTGCCGGTTTTAATTGTCGCCCGTGATTTCAAGGTATTAGCTAGTGCTGCATCCGCACCACCTTGTACATCGGCACTTTCAACACGGTAGCGGAAGTTCAAATCAACACTGCCGCCTTTTACAAGCTCATCAAAGCTTTGGGCTTGTACACTTATAGCAGAACTTAAAGCGATACTTGCAATGCTGGTAGCCAGTAAAGTTTTTTTCATGATGTTTTCCTTTTATAGGTTTTAAGGGTGAGATCAAAAAGTAAGTTAAGTTTTTTACTATCTAGTTACGTTTTTAATTTTTTAATTTTCGATATCTACCTAGAGCAACGCATATGCCAACGTTTAAAAAAAATATAAACCAATATAGAAATGCATGGCATGCACAACAGTGACACAAAAAATCAATCAAAAATTGAAAATGTCGTCATCATGGTGCGAAACCCTAGGTCTAAAAAAGGGCGGAGTGATATTTAGTTATGTATTTTTGGTGCGCGCCAAACGCACTGAATTAAGGCGTGTTAGGTTTAAATGGTGCTCGTATGTGGGGTTTTTCGGGCTTATTTACGGTAATTGTCTGACAATTAATGCACTTTTTTAGTATTTAGAGGCGTAAATGGCGTATTTGATGGTTTTGGCATGATGCCTGCTCTAGTGGGGTTAATGAAATTAAAACCTTATGAAATTAGGAGTTCTACATGTCCGATGTAGGCTTAAATCTATTTAAGTTTAAGGAGGCAAATATCAAGATATTACATCTTGGTTGGATCGCCTTTTTTATCACATTTTTTATGTGGTTTAGTCATGCCTCATTGATGCCTTTGATTCAGGACTATTTCCAGCTCACCATGGCAGAAGCCAAGGCATTGCTGGTTTTAAATGTAGCGTTAACAATTCCCGCTCGAACGGTAGTTGGAATGTTGGTTGATAAGTATGGTCCACGCGTTATGTTTACGGCGCTATTGATCATCAGTGGTATATTTTGTTTGGGTTTTGCACTGGCGCAAAATTATACACAACTAGCATTAATGCGTTTTCTTTTGGGGTTCTCTGGCGCTGGCTTTGTTATTGGTATTCGTTTGATGACAGAGTGGTTCCCAGTTAAGCAAGCGGGTACGGCACAAGGTATTTATGGTGGCTGGGGCAATTTTGGCGCGGCCGCTGCTGGTTTTATTTTGCCTATGCTGGCTGGTGTATTTGGTGGCGATGAAGGTTGGCGTTATGCCGTAGCTTGTGCTGGTATTGTCGCTATTATTTATGCATTTATATTTTATCGTTTTGTTACCAATACACCAAAAGGTAGTACGTATTTTACCTCAAAGAAAATTGGCGCAATGGAGGTTACAAGTCGTTTTGATCTTGTTCTCTATATCTTGATGACAGCGCCTATGTTCATAGCCCTAGCAATTTTAACATGGCGCTTATCACCAGCGGGAGTCTCTCTGTTAAGTGATAATTTTAGCTATGGCGTTTATGTGTTTCTAGGCGTCTATTTTCTTCAACAAGTTTATAAAATTATTCAAATAAACAAAGATAACTTAGATGGTAGTACTGCGGATATCCATAAATACAAATTTAAGCAGGTTGCTCTACTAAATGTAGCGTATATGGTGACATTTGGTTCTGAAGTGGCGGTTGTATCAATGTTGGCGTTGCATTTTACCAGCATCTTTCCTGAATGGCCTTTAGCGCAAGCCGCGGCAATAGCAGCGTCATTTATGGCAATGAATTTATTTGCGCGTCCACTGGGTGGTTACTTCAGTGATAAAATGGGCCGTCGTCTTGCGTTATTAATTGTGTTGGCGGGTTCATCAATTGGTTATTACTTCTTGAGTTTGATGGGGCCTAGTTGGTCTGTTTGGCAGGTATTAGCGGTTGTGATTCCATGTTCGTTCTTTGTGCAAGCAGGGGCAGGTGCCGTATTTGCAGTTGTACCATTAATCAAACGTCGTTTAACGGGACAAATTGCCGGTATGGCAGGTGCTTATGGTAATGTGGGAGCGGCTACATTTTTATTGGTTTACTCTCTTACTGATGCACAAACTTTCTTTACGGTAATAGCCGTATGCAGTGCGATTGTTTTGGGGTTGATTGCTACCTTTTTAGATGAGCCAAAAGGTCATATTGCCGAGATAAATGAAGATGGTTCGATTGAGTTGATTCAAGTTGGTAAATAACAAACATCACTGATGCGTTAATTGTTTAAAAACGTTTTTTTTGATAAAGAGTTTTAGTACTGTACCGTTGCAAGTAAAGTATTAAAGCTCTTTATTCATTTCTTATAAATTAAAATTAAGCATGACTTTGATGTAATGAGGATTCCATGCACTTAGAGGCACAGTTGGCATTAACGGTCGGTCAGGCAACCAGTGCAGGTTTAAAGCCACAGAATGAAGACTGTATTGGTATGCGTATACCAGATCAGCCTGCCTTAACGATAAAAGGTGCGGTGGCTGTGATTGCCGATGGTGTAAGTGCAGCTGAAGCTGGCAAAGAAGCCAGTGAAATGTGTGTGCGTAACTTTATTAGTGATTATTATGCAACGCCTGATGCTTGGTCAGTAAAAACGGCAGGGCAAAAAATTGTATTAGCATTAAACCGTTGGCTAGTAGGTCAAAGCCAGATTAAAGGACATGTGAGTACGTTAAGTGCGTTAATCTTAAAGTCACAAACCGCTTATATTTTTCACATTGGTGATACTCGAATTTACCGTTTAAGAAACGGTAGTTTTGAATGCCTAACTACGGATCACTCAATTAGCATCAATAAAGACACTGTCTACTTATCTCGTGCAATGGGGATGGATAATCATCTTGAAATGGATTTTCAGCAGTTTGAAATCGAACAGGGTGATGTTTTCTTTTTAAGTACCGATGGTGTACACGATTTTATTTGCCCTAAAGATATACAGGCAGAAATAGAAACTAGCTCAGATTTAAATGCCAGTTGCCTACACTTAAATGAAAAAGCATTAGCTGCGGGTACTAATGATAATGTGAGTTGCCAGTTAGTTCGTGTGGATGCATTACCTGATGCTAATAATCAAGAAATCTATCAAAAATTAAGTGACTTGTCTTTTCCTCCACTGCTGTCGGTTGGACAGATTTTAGATGGGTTGACGGTTGTTAAAGTTCTACACGAAAGTCCAAGGAGCCAAGTCTATTTAGTTAAAAATATTGAAGGAGAGCGATTAATTTTAAAAACGCCTTCTGTTAATTTTGAAGATGATCCCGCCTATATTGAGCGCTTTGTATTAGAACAGTGGATCGGTAAGCGTATTGACAGTCCCTATGTGGTAAAAATTATCGAGCCTAAAAAAAAGACGGCCCTGTATACCTTAATGGAATACGTGGATGGTTTAACATTAGAGCAGTGGATGAAAGAAAATCCAAAGCCAGATATTAAAGAGGTTGTGCGACTAGCTGAATTAATTAGCCGCGGTATTCGTGCACTGCATCGCAAAGATATTTTACATCAAGATATTAAGCCGGATAATATTTTGTTAACCGCTGATGGCATACCTAAAATCATTGATTTTGGTTCTTGTTATGCTGCTGGGGTTGAAGAAATTGATACGCCATTCGATCGAGACGATATATTAGGAACTGCGGTATACAGTGCGCCCGAAACCCGTTTTAGAATGCGTAAAACTAAAAAGTCAGATTTATTTAGTTTGGCATTAGTCGTGTATGAAGTGCTAACAGGCAAGTTGCCTTTTGGTGATCAATTAGAAAAACTTAAAGACCAACGCAAACTATCAAGTTTAAAGTATCAAGCAGCTATACAGTTTAACCCAATGGTGCCAGCTTGGATGGATAAAGCATTGAAGCGTGCATTATCACCTCTGCCTGAACATCGCCAAGATGCCATGTCTGAATTTGTATTTGATTTACAGCGCCCAAATACTGAATATAAACAATCCGCGTTTGTACCCCTATCACAGCGAAATCCTTTGAGATTTTGGCAAGGGTTAGCGGTGATAGAAGCGGTTATCATTGCTGGATTTATTTATTTTATATTTAAGTGATTAAAAAGGAGGAGATGGGGGGGAGTCAAATTAAGGTGAATTTGAAGTAGCTTGTTTTATAAAAATATTAGACGTAAATTGATACGGCATAAAAAAAACCAGACTCTTGAGTCTGGTTTTTTTATTTTCTGGTAGGAACTTGTACGATATTAAGGCTTATAAATAACCTTTACTGAACCATCCACGGCAGATTCATCAATGTAACCAATGATGTTTGGATTAGTGGCCACCATGTTTTTCACTTCGGCATCGCCGCCCACCACTTGAGGGGCTTGGCCTTTACCGGTGAAAATCAAGCGAGACCAGTAAGACTTAAGCTGCGCTTCTGATTTTTTCACCACATTGGCATAAAAATCATTACGGGCAGGGTTGCCTTCACCTTGATCCAACGGTATGACAGAGACACCACCTAGGTCTTTCTTTTTACCTAAGAAGGCTTTCACAACATCGCTTTCGTTGGATGCACCGATTGGGCTGCCTTTACCTACTACAACTACAGATCCTGCGTGAGTGAGTGCGAAACAGCTGGCTAAGGTAAGAGCTGTTAGAAGTTTAAATGTTAAATTTTTCATAATCATCTCCTCCCTTAAAAGACTGTGTCGATTGAAATAGTTAGGATGTTGGCACCGTCAGGATTTTCACCAGCGGTTAGGACATTCGTTGCCCATGCAGTGTCATCGAATAACCCGGACTTATCATCGTCAACTTCAATTATGTCATACTGAACTTTTAGAGCAGCACCTGGAGACATATCATATCTGAGGCCCAATCCTATTCGCGTAGTGTTTCGATCGCTCGCGGCTTGTATACCGGCAGCACCTGTTAGTACATCAGCAGTTGTGAATGCGCCACCAGAGGCTCCTGCTATTGCAGCAGCTTGAGCTGGTGCTAACTCACGTTCATCGTCGTCTTGAGACTCAGCCATAGCATAAGTTAGCGTAGGCATGAATCGACCCATACGGTAACCAAATGTGGCATACATGGAGTCGGCATCAACAACTTGGCCGTCGGCCTCAAGTGTTGTGTATTCAGTGGTAAAGTACAAATCGCCTGGGTCATAGGTAAAGCCAACACTTGCAAAATTGCCATCAAGATCTTCTGTTTCTGCTTGATAGAAGTTGGTAACAACTGCTGCAGCATCTGCTTGTATTATGCTTACACTGGCTTGAGATAATGCAACACGTACATTCCATGTGTCAGCTTGAAGAACACCGCTTAAACCTATTATGTCTTTAAGGTCAAACTCATCATCTTTAGCACGTCCATATACAACTTGAAACAGAGCCGTATTGTCGCCTAGGTCCATGCTATAGGATAAATCCACACCTTCCATGTTGGCAAAAGGTTCGAGCGAATCATAGGTTTCTGCTGGCACTTGAGCATAAGGAGTGGCGTACCCAACATCCAAGAACTCAGATAGCTGGTATGCGGGTAGACGTATGCGGCCAATTTTACCTGAAAAACCACTGCCAAAGTCATGCTTGAAGTAGGCCCACTCAGCGTTTGTATTCCAACCTTCATTACCACGAGAGACAAGCTGCATTACAACGCTATTTTTAGCATCAATGTTGAATGACATTTGAACGCCCATTTTACTGAAGCGATTAAACGTTACTTCATCATTAACACCGTTATACGCCATTTCTTCATCAGAAATAGCCATACCAAAACTGGCAAAACCATTGATGCGCAGTTTGTTATTTTGCTCAGAAATGCGTTTATTCATTTGCTGAACTTGCTGGTTGAGCTGCTCTACAGTCACCGCTTGAGCTGGCAAGGCTGCCATCAATAAGGGGACCGCCGCGCAGGCAATATATTTCATCGCCATAATTCATCCTATTTGTATTGATTTATGAACAGCCCGTTAAGACTTGGGCCATACATTAGGTGTAGCACATATATGTAAAAGCGCTAAAAAAGGGCGTGCATGGGTTAAATAAATCGCTAGAGCATCACGAAGTGGTGCAAAAATGATAAAGTGAGGTTTGTTATTGGTACTGATGTTTTATCTGAGAGGCTATGGGCCGCTACCAATTCACTGGCCTTTGGTTTTAAATGGGCGCACAAGAATAAAGGTTGATTGAGAACACATGCATATTCATATTTTAGGTATTTGCGGCACCTTTATGGGCTCGCTTGCCCAGTTGGCTGTGGCACAAGGCCACCGTGTGACGGGCTCGGATCAAAACGTATATCCACCCATGAGCACCCAGTTAGAACAAGCTGGTATCGAGATCATGCAAGGTTTTGAGGAAGTCCATTTACAGCCCAAGCCCGACCTTGTTGTGATTGGTAATGCCATGAGTCGCGGTAATGTTGCGGTGGAGTATGTTCTAAACAAACAAATTCCCTATACCTCGGGTCCGGCTTATTTAGCGGAACATATTCTGAAAAATAAATGGGTGATGGCAGTAGCTGGTACCCATGGCAAAACCACCACCAGCAGTATGTTGACCTGGGTCTTAGAAGACTGCGGCTTCGAGCCGGGGTTTTTAATTGGCGGGGTGCCTAAAAACTTTGGGGTGTCCGCGCGTATGGGGAAAAGTGACTTCTTTGTGGTGGAAGCGGATGAATACGACAGCGCGTTTTTTGATAAGCGATCAAAGTTTGTGCATTACCACGGGCGTACGGTGATATTAAATAACCTTGAATTTGATCACGCAGATATTTTCAACGATATAGAAGCCATTAAAACTCAATTCCATCATTTAGTGCGCACGATCCCTGGTGATGGCCAAATTATTTACCCAGCGGATGAGTCTCATATTCAAGCCACCCTTGAGCAAGGTTGCTGGACACCAAAAGTGCAGATCGGCGTAGATTGGCAGTATGAATTAATCGATGCCTCTGGCTCGCACTTTAAAGTTCTACAAAAAGATAATGCCGTGGGCGAGGTCAACTGGAGCCAAACCGGTTTACATAATGTTAAAAATGCTTTGGTGTGCATTGCTGCAGCCTACCATGTTGGGATTCTACCCAAGGATGCCATCGACGCTCTCAATCGCTTTGAAGGGGTTAAGCGTCGTATGGAACTTGTGTGTAAGGTTAATGATATTGAGGTCTATGACGACTTTGCTCACCACCCAACGGCCATCGAGAGTACCTTGGCAGGTGTAAAAAACAGTGGGTGCGCTCAACATATTTGGGCGGTCATAGAACCAAGGTCCAATACCATGCGTATGGGTATACACAAACAAGCACTGCCTCAGTCAGTTCGTAATGCGGATACCAGTATTTGGTTTCAGCCCAAGGGCCTGGACTGGGAAATGCAGCCTGTCATAGAGGGTTGTGCTGAATTAGGTCAATCCGCACTATTAATGGATGACGTAGACGCTATAATCGCCCACCTTGTTGAGCACGCTAAGGCGGGTGATGCCATTGTTCTGATGAGTAACGGCGGTTTTGCCGGTATTCATCAACAACTTGCTCAAGCCTTAAAGGACCACTATGGCGTTTGAATACGAACAACATGATCCTATTACTTTAGCCATCACAGGTGCATCGGGTGCGCCTTATGCGTTGCGATTATTACAGTGTTTAGTGGCGGCAAAACGCCCTGTCTATGTGATGGTCAGCAAAGCGGCACAAGTGGTGTTTGCCACAGAAAGCCAGGTTAAATTACCGGGTTCTGCTGAAAAGATGCAAGCGCACCTCAGTGAGTATTGCCAGGCAGAAGAGGGTCAAATACAAGTCTTTGGGCGCGAGCAGTGGTTTGCGCCAGTGGCCAGTGGTTCAGGACGTAAAGGGCCGATGATTGTATGCCCTTGTTCTACGGGGACATTAAGTGCCGTTGCTACAGGTGCCAGTAATAATTTAATTGAACGGGCTGCAGACGTTGCCATCAAAGAAAAACGCACATTGATATTGGTGCCGCGTGAGACGCCGTTTAGCCCTATACACCTTGAGAATATGCTTAAGCTCGCCAATATGGGTGTGACGATTATGCCTGCTAGCCCGGGTTTTTATCATAACCCTCAATCGATTGAAGACTTGGTGGATTTCATGGTGGCCAGAATGCTTAATCATTTGGGCATTGAGCAGAAATTAATGCCCTTATGGGGCGAGTGATAAAATTCAGATTCATAACGTTAAATCAAATCGCAATAAAGCGTGCGTACAGTTAACAACAGCAGTAACGGATTAGGAGTCCAAATGAAATTCACTGAACGAGATATCAAGGTTGCCATTGTTGCCGCCATCGTGGCGTTTGCGGTATCGGTTATTATGCTTGATATGAAAGGCTACATTAAACATGTGACTGAAGATGATTCGAATGTCATTGCGAACTTTAAATTACTGTCAGTGGATGTCAAAAGCACCACCAAGGTATCCCCTAAGTCATCTAATAAAGAAGCCTTCTGTGTTGATGGTTACCTGTTAGTTCGCCCAGAAAAAAATCAATCAGGTACCGCTGTAGCCGGAATTTTGGTGGATGATAAAAACCGCGCCATTGCTTGTTCAAAAGATCTACCCGCTCCTGGCCAATAGTAACGTGAGGGTTGGCTAAGGATGGCCAACCCTATTGATTAATGTGGGCAGCGTTTTAAAATGCTCGCGAATGGAAGTAACGAAGATTCAGCTTATGAATAACAATAATAAAGATGAGCAAATCCATAAATTAGAGCGTGAAATTTGGCTGTTTGAGCAGTGGCTCATTAGCATCGAAGGTCAAGAAGGGGACACACAAACCCGTATCCGCCACGCCTATAAAGAATGCATTACCTCTCGTAAATTGGCGCTGGCAAAACTGCAAGCCGATGATGAAGGTGCCACATCGGTTGAGCCACCTACATTGAGCCAATCGAACTATTAGCAAGCCCGTCTGGACCCTGTGGGCCATGGATGACTTTCCACTGGTGTGTGGTAGACTGGCGAAAAATAATAATTAAAAAAGCATATTATCATGGTTAAATTTGCCTTATTACTGGTGTGCTTTGGTGCACTTGGCTTAATCAGCTCCTACTCTCAAGCAAAAGACGTGGACAGCGACGGCGATGGCATAGCCGACCGCTTTGAACGCCTATTAAAAACCGACCCTAAAGACGCTAAGAGCACGCCTGCCGACTTAGACGGTGATGGCATTCCTGATGGCTACGATCTGGATATCGATGGTGATGGTGTGAATAATTGGCAAGACCCTTTCCCTCGTAACGCACAAGAAAGCGCCGATGTAGATGGTGATGGGGTGGGTGATACCCAAGACGATGACAGTGACGGCGATGGCTTTAGTAACGCAGATGAATTACAAGCCGGTACCAACCCCAACAATAAAAACAGCTTTCCTGATCAATCTGGACCTGTGCTTGAAGTAATCGAAATGCCGGAATCTGTTAACCAGCGCATTGTGGATATTCGTGGCATGGCCTTTGACATGGGGATGGGCGTTAAGAAAATTCAAGTAGTAAACGCCGATGGAGATATATTCCCAGGCCACTTCGAATACACAACACACTTCAATGTTAAAGTACGTTTGAATCGAGGTGAGAACCAACTGCAAGTGGCCGCGTACGACAGTGCGAATAACGTGAGCCGCCAGTTTGTCACCCTAAGCTATAATCCATAATAACTGCGAAGCTTGTTTTGTTAATCGAACTTAATCTAAAGCTAGGGCCTAAATCGGCTAGTATTAAAATTAGAAAATAGCGGTGCCCTAGGTAAAAAGGTCGTGAAGGATTCACGGCCTTTTTTTATGGCTTTTGCGTGTGTTGTTTGCTGTGCTTCACATAATAACTGGCCAGCACCGCCACGGCGGAGATTACTAATAATGCTGCCAAGCCTTGCCAGCTTAGTAGCCATTTAATATTGAGTTGCTCTCCAAGGTAATAACCAGGCAGTAAATACGCCAGCCCCCAGATCACGGCCGACAATCCATTCCACATCATAAAGCGGTTTATGGGCATGGCCAGCATGCCAGCTACCATAGGAATAAACGGTCTTATAGGGCCGATAAAGCGGCCAAAGAAAATGCTTTTTCCACCATGACGTATAAAAAATTCATGGCCGCTTTCAATCCAATCAGGGTGTTGTTTAAAGGGCCAAACATGAGGCAGGTGAGGCTGAAAAATACGCCCTAATAAAAAGCTAATAGCATCGCCTAAAAATGCACCGCTCATGGCGCACAATAATATTATCCCTACATTTAACTGAAGATTCCCAGCCATCATGCTGGCCGCAGTGATGAGCCCCACGCCCGGTACAATAATGCCCACCACCGCAAGGGACTCACATAAAGCCACAGCAAATACGGTTAAAAAGATATATTCAGGGTGAAGCGTTAAAAAGCCAAGTAAACTATCGATCATATTAGTGATTGAACGACATAAGTCGTAATGCTGTTTGTTGTTGTTTATGTACAAAACCACTGGCGCGATGTAAAAAACTTTCGGCATTTTCTTTGTGGTTTAAACTTGCAAGGCCCACGTTAAGCTGTAAATCACCCACATCCCCCCAGTGCTCTTCTTCCATTTCTTTGAGCAAGCGCTCTTTTAAGACAATACCGCCCTCCATTGAGCAGTTGGGTAATAAAATATAAAACGTGCCTTTACCATTGTGAAAAATATCATCCCCGGCTCTTAACAAAGACATTAATTTATAACGAAATATTTTTAATAAACGAGCACCCACGTTTTTGCCGTGTATATCCTGGATTTGCTGGTAATCATCAATAGTAATCGCCAGCATGGAGAGTGTACGGCTGGTGGTTTCACTGCGAGCGATTTCTTGTTGTAATTTATGTAATAAATATCGGCTGTTGTAAGCGCCTGATTGATGATCAGTAACCGCTAGTTTTAAAAGGTTCGATTGCTTTAAGTTATTCACATAGGCATAACACAGGGCACACATGCCTAGCAGCAAATAAATGAACATGAACTTGATTGATTTGATGAGTTCAACTAAAAAATAAATTTGAGAAAACGTACTAAGCATCACCGCCAAATTGAGTAAAAAAGCCCAGCGTAACGGTAAGGCAAAGTAACTAAGTACGGGGAAAACGTAAATCCAATGCATCGATAATTCTGGATTGAAATGCAATTGATACTGCATTAATAAAGCAATGGATGAGAGCGTCATTAAATTAATGTAAAGACTTATGGCCCTGTTGCGATTTAATAACAAAAAAACAGCCGTAAAGATTAAAATGGCAATGGTCATCAACTGAATTAATAAAACATCAAAGTGCCCTAAGAAATAATGACTGATGCATAAAAAACCCATAGCCGTTCCAATTAAGCCATACAGCAAGCTCAATGCGGGCTCTTTTTCCATACTTATTTCAAACATGCGCTAGCTCCTGCTGTGCCTGTTGAAGCAGGGTGTCTTCGGTATCGCCCACGTTTAAACTGGCACATCCCACTTGTATGTCATTTTGAATCACCGCCGGCATTTTACCGATCATTTGTTTGACTTTGATAAGGGCGTCTTCAGAATTGGTGTGGGGCATAATGATGGCAAAGTTGTCGTTTTGTAAGCGATAGTATTGATCAAAAGGGCGTAGGAAATGGGCAATGGCTTGTGCGCACTGCTTCACCAGTTGCATGGCGTTTTCCCCTTTTAGGTTTTGCGCGCGATGAGATAAATATACTAGGAGCAATCCTGTACCTTCCCGTTCGGCTCGGTTGATTTCGGTATTCAATGCAGGGCGTAAAAACTTTTCTAACTGCGCACCGGTTTGTGCATCGCTACTGATTAAAGGTTCAAGTAATTGGTTGGTTCGAGACTTCACCATGGCCAAAAACAAGGCAATGGTACTGATGGCCGCATAGCTAAACAGGGTTTGTGCCTGAATAAGTGGTGGGCTGTATGCAAGGAGAATATAAAATGCCAAGGGCGTATAAGCCAGCACGCACCAGATAGCACTCCTCAAAGATAATAAAAAAAATGCCGCAATGGGGAAAAAATACGACCAGTAGCTGTGTTGGGCTTGGGAGTCTGCAGCAAACAAAGAAAAAGCCGACAGGGTGATTAAGAATAAGGCATCCACTTGATGACCTGCTTGCTCTTCTTTTCCTAAGTAAATGTACAGGCCATTTAAGGCCAGTACCAAGCCTAAGCTCAGTGTAATGAGTGCCACTATGTTGTAGCCAGATAGGTAATCCATATAAGCGATGAGGCTCAATATCACCGTCCCAATGGCACAGAATAAAATGCGGATGTGATCAACCGTTAACGCAGGCATGTTTAGGCGGTCCTTTTGCTGAACAAGCGCCAAAGCAAGGGCATTGGCTAGGCGATTGTAGGGCTATCTTACCCAGAGTCACAGGTTTAATACTAGCATGGGCGAATCATAGTTTGGGTACGCCCTTTGATGGGGTATAATCCCCGCACTTTTCTTACGATTTGCCCCCAAGGCCTAGGCCACATATTCAGCAGGGGCAGCGATTGGGTAACAAAATGGATGTAAAAGATTACATGCTGCAGTTAGGGCAACAGGCCCGAGCAGCAAGTGCTGCCATTGCAAAGGCGGACAGCGGTGAAAAAAATCAGGCATTAATAGCGATAGCACAAGCCATTGAGCTGGCGCGTGATGAACTGATTGCGGCCAACCAAAAAGATATGGCCCGCGGTCAAGCGAATGGCTTAGATGCCGCGCTATTGGACCGTTTAGAGCTCACACCGGCCCGCATTGACGGCATGCTTGAAGGTTTAAAGCAGGTAGTGGCTCTTCCTGATCCGGTTGGCGGCATCACCGATCTTGATTATCGCCCGTCAGGCATTCAAGTGGGCAAGATGCGTGTGCCACTTGGGGTCATTGGTATCATCTATGAGTCTCGTCCTAACGTAACCATTGAAGCAGCCAGTTTATGTTTAAAGTCTGGTAATGCGGCGATTTTGCGTGGTGGCAGTGAAGCCATTGAATCGAACCAAGCCTTGGCTAAGTGTATTCGAGAAGGCTTGGCGGTATCTGGTTTACCTGAGCATGTTGTGCAAGTGCTTGAAACCACAGACCGAGCTGCGGTGGGTGAATTAATCACCATGCAAGAACACGTGGATGTCATTGTGCCCCGGGGCGGTAAGGGTTTGATTGAGCGCATCAGTAAAGATGCCAAAGTTACCGTCATCAAGCACCTTGATGGTATTTGCCATGTGTATATCGACAGCGATGCGGATTTAAGTAAGGCTGTCAATGTGGCGATCAATGCAAAAACCCATCGCTATGGCACCTGTAATACCATGGAAACCCTATTGGTAAATGAAAGTGTGGCAGCAAAGGTATTGCCTCAATTAGCTACTGCATTTGGTGAGCTGGACGTAGAATTGCGCGGCTGCGAGAAAAGTCGTGAGCAGGTTGCCAGTATGAAGGAGGCCACGGCAGAAGATTGGTCAACCGAATACCTAGCGCCAGTTTTGGCGGTGAAAGTGGTAGCTGATATGGCCGAGGCCATTGTGCATATTAATCAGTATGGCTCTCACCATACCGACAGCATTATTACTGAAAACTACACCAAGGCTCGCCAATTTTTGCGCCAAGTGGATTCAAGCTCGGTCATGGTGAATGCCTCTACCCGTTTTGCCGATGGCTTTGAATATGGGTTAGGTGCTGAAATTGGTATCAGTACAGATAAAATTCACGCCCGCGGACCGGTGGGTCTTGACGGTTTAACCTCGCAAAAATGGGTTGTGCTAGGTGATGGCCATATCCGTCACTGATCAAAAAACTGAATATGTAGTGATGGGTGGGACGTTTGATCCCGTCCATAATGGTCACATCCATGCTGCCAATGCGTTGGCCAAAGCAATGGATTACTCTTGTATTCACATGATGCCCTGCGGTGATGCTTACCATAAACAAGGCTCATCCTCAGCGCAGCACAGGTTAGCCATGCTTAACTTGGCCTTGCAAGGTGAGGCAAGATTACAGTCTGACCCAACCGAGACCAAGCGAGCAGGGGCCACGTATACCGTGGAAACCCTGAGGCAGTTGCGCCAAGAGTTAGGCCCAGATGCCCACATTTGTTGGCTACTGGGAACCGATGCGGCCAAGGGCTTAAGTCATTGGAAAGACTGGCAACAGGTCTTTGAATTGGCCAACATTATAGTGGTTAATCGCGGTAACGAGGTCTTGCCAGAAGAAACCAGTGAAAGCTGGCCAGCTAGGCGCGTAATCGATAAAGAACATTTTAAACAGCAAGCAAGTGGCTGTTTTATGCAACTGGCACTTGAGCCTGTTGTGGTGTCGTCGACTCAAATTCGACAGGCCCTGCACAAACAAGAAACTGTGGGTCACCATGTGCCACAGCCTGTTATGAACTATATTGAGCTACATGGGCTCTACGAAGGTAAAAACTGAAATCAATGGATGCAGCAAATCTAACTAAAGTGGTCATCGACGCGCTTGAAGACTTAAAAGCGCAAGACATTACCACGATTGATGTGGCTGATCGTACGTCGGTAACCGACATGATGATCATCGCTACCGGTACATCAAGTCGTCACGTACAAGCCGTGGCCGACAATGTATCAGAAAAATCCAAAGCAGCCGGCGCAATGCCACTAGGCTCTGAAGGTCGTGGTAACAGTGACTGGGTCTTGATTGATTTGGGCGATGTGATTGTCCATGTTATGACAAGCCAAGCTCGTGAACACTATGACCTAGAACGTTTATGGAGTGAGCCGCGCGTTGCGCAGTAATTCCCATGAAAATTAGAATACTCGCTGTAGGGGGCAAAATGCCCTCCTGGGTAGAGCAAGGCTTTAACGAATATGCCAAGCGCTTACCCAATGATTGTCGCCTTGAGCTGGTGGAATTACCACTGGGTCCAAGAGGTAAAAATCAGTCTGCCGCCAAGGCCATCGAAAAAGAAGGCCAGGCTATGCTCGCGGCCATGAAACCGCAAAACACCTGTGTGGCGCTGGAGGTGTTAGGTAAACCTTGGAGTACCGAAGTACTATCAGAGCAGCTCACTGATTGGCGCATGCTTGGCCAAGATGTGGACCTGCTGATCGGCGGCCCTGACGGTTTAAGCAAAGAGTGTTCAGCCAAAGCAAAATACAAGTGGTCATTATCGCCGTTAACCTTACCTCATCCATTAGTACGCATACTGTTGGCTGAGCAGCTGTATCGAGCGTGGACGATTCTTAGTAATCATCCGTATCATAAGTAACCACTTGTTTTTTAATAATAAAAAAGCCTAAATGGTACGCAATCTATTATCTGCTCCAGTAAGTGATGACTAAATGAGTTTTGCCTCAAAGGACGCACGAGTTGAAAAAGACATCTTTACCAAGCGCGCTTATTTAGCGGGCTTGTTTGTCTTTATTCTATTGTGTGTCTTGGCTGGGCGTATGGTGTTCTTACAGGTTACCCAGTACGAGCTGTATGCCAGTAAGTCAGAAAATAACCGAGTACAACTTAAAACCGTAGAGCCCATTCGTGGTTTGATTTTTGATCGTAACGGCGTACTGCTGGCGGAAAACCTGCCCAGTCATAGTTTAACCATCGTGCCTGAGCGTGTGAAAGACATGCAAAAAACCCTAGGGCTGATTCAAGCCTTGATCGGCATCACAGATGATGAGCGCGCACGTTTTGAAAAACGCGTGAAATCCTATCGCCGCCCTTATGAAGCTATTCCGTTAAAATTCCAACTTGAAGAGGATGAAATCGCCAAAATCATGGTGAATGATTTCTTCTTGCCCGGCGTACAAGTAGAAGCCGAATTAGTTCGACATTATCCCATGGGCAAAGACTTTGCTCATGTGCTGGGATACGTGGGGCAAATGAACGAGGCGGAGAAAAAACGTTTAGACCCTATTCAATATAAAAT
This sequence comes from Bermanella sp., assembly GCA_002683575.1. Taxonomy (GTDB): domain Bacteria; phylum Pseudomonadota; class Gammaproteobacteria; order Pseudomonadales; family Oceanobacteraceae; genus Bermanella. Next base: position 8,554 of record NYTP01000088.1, on the reverse strand, counting down.
CACTCGGCGCATCGGCAAGATTGGCATTGAACGATATTATGAAAAAGAGCTGCATGGTCAGGTGGGTTACCAAAAAGTTGAGACCAATGCTCAAGGGCGCATTTTAAAAGTCCTTGAAAAACAAAGCTCCATCCCTGGTAAAAATTTAATTCTGAATTTAGACGCACGTTTACAGCGCACTGCTATGGAAGCTTTTGATGGTCGCCGAGGCTCATTAGTGGCCATGGACCCCAAAACCGGTGGTGTACTGGCTATGGTGTCTAGCCCCTCGTTTGACCCTAATTTATTCGTAAACGGCATCAGCTACAAAGACTACAACGCACTTCGTGACTCCTTAGATGTACCACTGTTTGATCGAGCCACTCGCGGGCAATACCCACCGGGTTCAACCATGAAGCCCTTTATTGGTCTGGGCTTTTTAGAAAGTGGCGTGACAAACTGGGAAGAAGAAATTAAAGACCCTGGTTGGTACATGTTAGAAAGTGATGAGCGAGTCTATCGTGATTGGAAACGAACAGGTCACGGTGAACACATACATTTGCGTGATGCCATCATTCAAAGTTGCGATACCTATTTCTATGAGATGTCGTTTCGAACCGGTATCGACAATCTGCATCCATTTCTTGCGCAATTTGGTTTTGGTCAAAACACAGGCTTGGATATTGGCAATGCCTTGCCCGCTTTACTGCCGGATCGAGAATGGAAAAAAGCATACCGCGGGCGTTCATGGTATGCAGGGGATACGCTTAACTTAGCGCTAGGCCAAGGGTTTATGCTGGCGACCCCATTGCAGCTTGCCACCGCCACCAGTGTTTATGCCGCAAGGGGTGAGTGGCATCGAGCTAAATTAGTTCAGTTTATTGATGGTGTTGCGGTGCAAGAAGAGAATAAGCCCGACAACATCGTGCTAAAAAATCCTGCTAATTGGGATGAAATGGATCGCGCAATGGAAGGGGTGATTACTCATTACCAAGGCACCGCTAGAAGCTTAAAGCGTAATTTAAATTATCGCATGGCCGCTAAAACCGGTACGGCTCAAGTGGTGGGAATTAAGCAAAATGAAGAGTACGACTCAGAAGCCCTTCTTGAGCGTCAACGTGACCATGCCTTGTTTGTCAGCTTTGCACCCATTAAAGACCCGAAGATCGCGGTCGCAGCTGTGGTTGAAAACGGCGAGTCCGCAGGTAAAACGGCGGGGCCAATTGCAAAAAAAGTCACCGATCGATTCTTGAACGATGATCGACCAAAAGGCATTGCCTATGACTTTTAAACACTTCAGCGCCCAATTTAGATTCAGCATTATGAGTGAGGTGAAGCATGGCCGGTGATTTTATTCGTCAGCTTGATGATGCCAGCATGCAACGCGGTCGCAGTATTTTGCATCGTATGAATATCGACATCACAATGTTGTTTTTATTGTTGGTACTGTGCGCTGGTGGATTATTTATCTTATACAGTGCTAGCGGTCAGAATATGGGCATGGTGAATCGGCAAATGATTTATTTTGCCCTGGGTTTTTTCATTATGATTGTGATTGCACAAGTTGACCCAAGATGGTTTCACATGGCAGCACCCTGGATGTATGGCGCGGGTATTATTGCTTTGATATTGGTCTTATTGGTGGGTGTCGGGGCAAAAGGCGCGCAGCGTTGGCTCAGTGTGTTTGGTGTATTTCGTTTTCAGCCGTCAGAAATTATGAAATTGATTACCCCCATGATGGTGGCTTGGTATTTGTCTTCGAAGTTGTTGCCACCTAGGTTAAAAGTGATTTCTAGTGTGTTGATGCTTGTATTCTTACCGGCATTGCTCATTTTTAAACAGCCGGATCTGGGTACGGCTTTGTTGGTCTCGTCGGCGGGTATTTTTGTCTTATTGTTTGCTGGCTTAAGCAGTAAATGGATCGCCATTGCGGTGGTGACGGTTTTAGCGGTGGCCCCCATCATGTGGTATGGCGTGATGCATGACTACCAAAAACAGCGGGTATTGACCTTTTTGGACCCGGAAAGTGATCCGCTCGGCTCCGGTTGGAATATCATTCAAAGTAAAACCGCCATAGGCTCAGGTGGCTTAGAAGGTAAAGGCTGGATGCAAGGTACCCAGTCTCAACTGGAGTTTTTACCAGAGCGCCATACCGACTTTATTATTGCGGTTTACGCAGAAGAACATGGTTTGATAGGTGTGTTAATTTTACTCATGCTGTACCTGTTGATTGTTATGCGGGGAATTTATATGGCATCTCGTGGTCGAGATACATTCGCAAGACTGTTTGCGGGTGCGCTCATCGTCACGTTTTTCATCTATGTGTTTGTTAACATAGGTATGGTGAGTGGAATATTACCAGTTGTAGGTGTGCCGCTACCGTTAATCAGTTATGGTGGAACATCCATAGTGACGTTAATGGCGGCATTTGGGGTTATTATGTCGGTTTATATGCACCGAAGGATTTAAAGATTGTGTTGAGGTCTAATGTGTTAGCAGCCAGTTTAGTTTTAATGTTAAGTAGTATTTCAGTATCGGCGGAAAATTATACCGATCACCCTAAGTATGAACCCTTCATTGCCGAAATGGTAAAAGAGCATAATTACGATGAAAAAGTCTTACGGGATATATTATCCCAAGCGGAGCGCAAGGAACGCATCTTAGAGGCAATCTCTCGCCCAGCTGAAAAAGTTAAGCCTTGGCATGAATACCGCGATATTTTCCTAACGGAAAAACGCGCAAAAGCTGGTAAAGCCTTTTTGATCGAACACAAAGACACCTTTGATGCGGTTGAAAAAAAGTACGGCGTGCCACGTGAAATCATTGCTGCCATTATTGGTGTAGAAACGTTTTATGGCCGCATCACCGGAAGTTACCGAGTCATAGATGCCCTTGCCACGTTAGGGTTTGATTACCCTAAACGCTCCTTATTTTACCGTGAGCTTAAAAACTACTTTTTAATGGTGCGTGACAACAACCTAGACGCACTTGATATTAAGGGCTCGTATGCCGGTGCCATGGGTTTGGGGCAATTCATTCCCTCAAGCTATATTAGTTATGCGGTGGATTATGACGGCGACGGTAAAAAAGATTTATGGAATAACGTGGACGACGCCATTGCCAGTGTTGCCTATTACTTCAAACGCTATGGCTGGCAAACAGGTGAGCCTATTGCGAGCCCGGTTTCTTTGTATAATGCAGACGCCGATAAACTGGCCAGTAAAAGTTTGTCATTAACAGCCACAGTTTCCGAGTGGAAAAAGCGCGGAGTGAATGTGCCTAAAGGTATGGACGACCGAGATGCAGCATTATTTCGCTACGACCTAGAAGACAGCACAGAATACTGGTTAGCCTATAAAAACTTTTATGTCATCACCCGCTATAATCGCAGCAGCATGTATGCACGCGCAGTCTCTGATTTCAGCGAGATATTGAAACAACCATGAAAACCATACAAGCTTGTAGCCTAATATTAATCATGATTTTGGTGCAAGCTTGTTCCACCCCTTCTCGTTATCAGCAAGCACACGATAGCACCCCTATTTTTCAGCAAAGCATTCTCAACTTACCTGAGCCTAAGCCCATACGTGAGCCCATGTCTCGTCGAGGCAACCCTGATCGCTACGAGGTTTGGGGAAAGTCTTATGAAGTAAATAAAGGCTTAACCGAGTATTCACAGCAAGGCATTGCCTCTTGGTACGGTGAAAAATTTCATGGCCATGACACCAGTAATGGTGAGCGGTTTGATGTTTATCAATTTAGTGCCGCCCATAAATCCTTGCCATTACCCAGCTATGTGCGTGTTACGAACCTGGATAACAACAAAAGCCTAGTGGTGCGAGTAAACGACCGTGGCCCGTTTCATGACGATCGCTTAATTGACTTATCCTATGCGGCAGCGGTGCGTTTGGATTTTGCCAAGCAAGGCACAGCCAATGTGAAAGTCGATTTGTTAGCGCCACCTTTAACCGAGCGCGATTACTTGTTTTTGCAAGTGGCTGCATTTGAGGCCGAACCTTCTGCGCTTCGAATGAAACAAAAGCTTGCAGGCGTGGTCGAAGAGCCGGTGTATATCACTAAGGATGCTCATGACGGTAAGTGGCTGCATAAAGTTCGCATCGGACCACTCAGCCCTGACAAGCTAGAAGGTGTGCAAGGCACGTTGCAAGCACAAGATATTCATTCTACCTTGATCGGCCCATAGGCATCCTTAACAAACCCAATAAGCGTGCTACAATGCGCCCAACTTTTATTAATAGTTAAATACGGTCATATGCGTTTACTTACTGTTTGCTTGGTTCTACTGTTTTCATCCCTGACATTTGCTGCTCCTAGCATCATTCCAAAGCCGCCTGTTTTAGCAGCCAGCTCCTATATCTTAATCGACGCTAATAGCGGTGAGGTACTGGTAGAGCATAACGCTGACGAAGTGTTACCGCCTGCCAGCTTAACCAAGATGATGACCACCTTTGTTGTTTATGAAGAGCTAGGCTATGGCAACATTAAAGAAGATGACCTTACCCGTATTAGTGTAAAAGCGTGGAAGTCAGAAGGTTCACGCATGTTTATTCGTGAAGGCACCTATGTTCCTGTAATTGACCTGTTAAAAGGCGTGATCATTCAATCGGGTAACGATGCCAGCATTGCATTAGCCGAATACGTCAGCGGCACCGAAGAAGCGTTTGTGGATATCATGAACCAATATGCTGTTTCTCTTGGTATGAGCAATACCACCTTTAAAAATGCCACGGGTCTTCCTGCAAAAGGTCATGCTTCCACTGCTCGTGATTTATCTTTGCTCGCAAATCGAATCATCAGTGATCACGGGAAGTACTACCCGCTTTATAAACAGAAAAAGTTCAAATACAACAACATCGAGCAATCCAACCGGAACCTTCTATTATTCTGGGACCCAAGAGTCGATGGCCTTAAAACAGGTCACACAGAAGAAGCCGGCTTTTGTTTGGTTTCCAGTGCGACAGAAGACGGCATGCGTTTGATCTCTGTTGTGATGGGGGCCAAGTCTGAACGAGCCCGTGCTCGTGAATCGCAAAAATTACTGACCTATGGTTTCCGTTACTATGAAAGTCACAAACTGTATGACGCTCAAGAAACCCTTCAAACTCACCCTGTTTGGATGGGCGAAAAAGACGAGTTGGAACTAGGTGTGAAAGACGGTGCATACATCACCATTCCTCGCGGTCAAAAAGGTAACCTAGATGTTCAGTACAGTATTGATGATGTAATCAAAGCCCCTATTATCAAGGGAATGGAATATGGCCATATGACGGTTTCACTGGGTGATGACGTCTTAATGGATAAACCCTTAATCGCCCTTAACGACATAGAAGAAGCCGGCTTTTTCTCTCGTATCGTGGATTATATCAAGCTGTTCTTTTACTCCTTATTTAGTTAAGACCTTGCATTTGCCTGTTTTGCAACCATATTGGGGTAAAGCAGGCTAACATCAGACGTATTATGGCTCACAAATCACAACCCCCTAAGATTGAATTTCCATGTCCCAACTACCCAGTCAAAGTACTCGGTCAGTCTGGTGATGACTATGAATCCTTTGTCATCGACATTATGCGTGTTCATGACCCAGACTTTGATGTGGAACGCATCAAGATCAATCACAGCAGTAATGGGCGCTTCACCTCCATTACTTTTTTTATAACCGCTACTTCTCAGCAGCAGTTAGAGCAGCTCCATGCCGACTTTATTCAGCATGACCGTATTAAGATGGTTATGTAATGAAACTGGGTGTTCGTTTTTTAGACGGTGAGCAAGCCTACGAGCCCGTTTGGCAGGCGATGAAAGCGTTTACTGAATCCAGAGACGAACATACCCAAGATGAGGTATGGATCCTTGAACACCAAAAGGTGTTTACTCAAGGACAAGCAGGAAAACCTGAACACCTGCTATTTACCGGCGATATTCCTGTGGTTCAAGCTGACCGCGGCGGCCAGGTAACGTATCATGGCCCTGGTCAAATTACCGCTTATCTCATGGCAGACTTAAAGCGTTTAGACTTAGGTCCAAGAACACTCGTTGATGCCATCGAAAACAGCTTGGTAACATTACTGGATCAATACGACATTCAAGCTTACCCAAAAGCCGATGCACCGGGCGTGTATGTGGGGCAGAGCAAAATTGCGTCACTTGGATTACGCATACGCAAGGGCTATAGTTTTCATGGCCTTGCTTTAAATGTCGATATGGATCTAGAGCCCTTTCAGCGCATTAACCCATGTGGATATGCGGGAATGAACATGACACATATGGCTGAGTTTACACCCAAGCCCGATATAAAGGTCGTTGGCCAAAAGCTGGTCGATCAACTTGCAACCTGTTTGCCTTATAAAGGCACCCAAGATTTAGGTCATCACTTACCATGAGTACAGAGAAAAAAGCCAAAGTGGTTCAAGGTGAAAAGAAACGTGGCGCCGACAAGGTTGCCCGTATTCCAATAAAAGTGATTCCAACGGAAACCATGCCGCGTAAACCAGATTGGATCCGCGTGCGCATTCCTGCCAGCCCAAAAATCAACGACGTTAAGCAAAAGCTGCGAAAGCATGGCTTGCACACCGTTTGCGAAGAGGCATCTTGCCCTAACATTGGTGAATGCTTTGGTGGCGGAACAGCAACTTTTATGATCATGGGTGATATTTGTACGCGTCGCTGTCCGTTTTGTGATGTGGGCCATGGTCGACCGAACCCTCTTAATGAAGATGAGCCAAAAGAATTGGCCACGGCCATTGCGGATATGGGCCTTAAGTACGTCGTGATTACCTCAGTTGACCGTGATGACTTACGTGACGGTGGTGCCCAGCATTTTGCTGACTGTATTCGATATTCCCGTGAGTTAAGCCCAAGCCTTGAGATGGAAATTCTAGTACCGGATTTTCGTGGTCGCATGGACATCGCGGTCGACATCTTGGCGCAAACCCCGCCGGATGTATTTAATCACAACCTAGAAACAGTGCCTTCCTTGTATAAAAAGGTGCGCCCTGGGTCTGATTACCAATGGTCATTGGATTTATTGAAAAAATACAAAGAACAGTGCCCTGATGTTATGACCAAGTCTGGTTTAATGCTCGGCATTGGCGAAACCAAGGAAGAAGTCATTCAAGTGATGCAAGATATGCGCGATCACGATATTGATATGATCACCCTTGGGCAATATTTACAGCCAAGTAAACATCACTTGGCAGTAGAGCGCTTCGTACACCCTGATGAATTTGATGAGTTGGGTGAGCTTGCGAAGCAAATGGGATTCAAGCGAGTGGCCAGTGGCCCAATGGTGCGATCGTCCTACCATGCAGATCAACAAATGAAAGGTGAGCCGTTACTTAAATAAGTCGGCAGCGTTTCAATAAATGGTCTTTAATAAACCTTAATGTCTCGTTTTTGAGTGGTTTTGTCAGGCAATCTTCCAAATTATGGCCAGATTGCCGACCTATAAGCCTCAAAAGGGTGAGTAATTACATATTTAACTGTATTAGTTTTGGCCTATTGGGTGAAGATGCGTATAATACGCGCGACTAGATATACCGCCCTCAAAACTATTTCAGGAGTGAGCAACTGATTCATGGCTAAACCTGGCAAGCGTTCAAAAGTATCACAGAAACGCCCTTCCTATAAAAAAATCATCAAGCAGCAAGAAAGCCAACCAGAGAACATTGTCGATCAAATCGCGGCATTGGAAGCTCTACTAGGTGGCGGCAGCGATGATTCTAAGGAAGTGGTTAAAGCCAAAGCTGAGCCTCAAGTTGATGCAGAGGAACAAAAGCGCTTGGAAGACGAGCGTGCAGCACGTAAGGCAGAAATTGAAGCACTTGAAGCAGAACGTGCTGAAGAGCGCGCGGCTCGCGAAGAAGAGCGCCGCAAACTTCAGCAAGACCTGATCAAGCAGCAAGAAGAGCGTGAAGCGCGCTATAAAGAAGAGCAAGAAAAGCTTAAGCAAGAACAGCAAGACAAGAAAGAACTGAAAAAACAGATCGCCGAAGCGAAAAAAGAGCTTAAGCGTCTGCAAAACCTTGATCGAATTGGCAAGTTAGATGCAGCGCAGAAAAAGCGCATGGCTGAAACCGCTGAATTCGTTAAAAGTGGTGTAAAACCTCAGGCTGCCAAAGCTGAAGTAAAAGCAGAACCAGCCAAAGCCGCTAAGAAAACAGCCGCTAAAGCAACCACTGCGAAGAAAACCACCGCTAAGAAAACAAGCGCGAAAAAAACCACTGCTAAAAAAGCAGCGGTAAAAGCAGAAGACGAAACCGCTGAGAAGAAAACCACAGCGAAGAAGACCACTGCTAAGAAGTCTACAGCGAAGAAAACCACTGCTAAAAAGACCACCGCTAAGAAAACCACAGCGAAAAAGTCTACAGCAAAGAAAACCACCGCTAAAAAGACGACTGCTAAAAAAACCACAGCGAAGAAAACCACTGCTAAAAAGACCACCGCTAAGAAAACAACAGCGAAAAAGTCTACAGCAAAGAAAACCACCGCAAAGAAAGCTAAATAATCTTTACGGTCTTTTCGTTGTAATAAAAAAACCCAGCTTATGCTGGGTTTTTTT
>NYTP01000087.1 GCA_002683575.1 Bermanella sp. | reverse complement strand
CACGGCATTCACCGTTAGGCTCACGCCATCTACCGTAATTGAACCTTTATGAGCAATGTAACGAGCCAATTCCGTTGGCGCTTGCACTTTTAAGCGAATAGATCGAGCGTCTTCTTGGCGCTCAATCACTTGCCCAATACCGTCTACATGGCCACTCACTAAATGGCCCCCTAAACGGGTGGTGGGTGTTAATGCTTTTTCTAAATTAACGCTATCGCCAAGATTGATTTCACTCCAGCGAGTATAGGCCAGTGTCTCATTGCTGATATCGGCACTGAAACCATCGGCCTGTAACTCTATAACGGTTAAACAGACGCCGTTCACCGCAATACTGTCTCCAAGCTTTACATCGGATAAATCCAAAGCACCTGTTTCAAGAGAGACCTTTAGATCCCCCCCTTGAGCCTGCTTTGCCAACACCTTGCCTTTGGCTTCTATAATGCCTGTAAACACACTAATTGCCTTTTTCTGCAAAACCGATGGTTAAACGCATATCTTGCCCTACCATACGGCTATCTAAAATATTCAGGTTTTGTTTGTCGTCCATCGAGCTTAATGGCAAGTTCAATAAAGGCCGTGCATCGCTACCCATAAAACACGGGGCCATATACAAAACCATTTCATCCACCAAACCTTGTCGCACGAATTCACCGGCTAACGTAGCACCGGTTTCCACTAAAACTTCATTACACTGACGCATGGATAATTCTTTAAGCAGCGCCACAAGATCTAATCCGTAGTCATCGTGATTGAGCGCCAATGTTTCTAAGTTGCCATGCAATTGCACGCCGTGTCGCACCGCCACTAAAGTGCTACCTGGCTGATGCAATATTTTTGCATCACTGCTAATTTGCCCCTGACTATCGAGTACAACACGCAGTGGCTGCTTCGCCACAATCTGGCTGGCTAACGTGTCGTCTAAGCCTAACTCGTCTGCGCGCACCGTGAGTGATGAATCGTCTAACTTTATACTTTCGATACCGGTAATAATGGCCGAACTGCGCGCCCTTAAACGTTGCACATCCTGACGAGCGGCAGAGCCGGTAATCCACTGACTTTCACCACTTTTCATGGCCGTACGGCCATCCAAACTTGAAGCCATTTTAAGGCGCACAAATGGCATGCCCGTTTCCATGCGTTTAATAAACCCAGGATTTAATGCGCGAGCTTGTTCTTCCATGACTCCAAGGGTCACATCGATCCCTGCCGTCATTAACTTTGCAAAACCCTGACCACTTACTTGAGGGTTGGGGTCTTTCATGGCACACACCACGTGGCGAATACCCGCTTTGACTAGACCATCACTGCAAGGGGGGGTTCTGCCAAAATGGCTACAAGGCTCAAGCGTGACATAGGCAGTGGCACCTTTTGCAGCGTCACCGGCCATGGCCAGAGCATTGACTTCAGCATGGCCTTCACCTGCCTTACGATGAAACCCCTCTCCGACAACCTGACCATCTTTGACAATGACACAACCTACACGAGGGTTTGGGTCAGTGGTGTATAAACCTTGCTTCGCCAAAGCAATGGCACGGGCCATAAATGTATGATGGCTCATGGCGTAATCTCTGGATCGTCAGCCAATATGTCTAATTGCGCATCATTCTTACGGCTATCGTGACGGATGCGATCAATTTCTTGGCGAAATTCGTCAATATCTTGGAATTTTCGGTAAACAGAGGCGAAACGAACATAAGCCACTTGATCGAGCTTACGCAATTCATCCATCACAAGCTCACCGACTAAGCGGCTTTTTACCTCACGCTCGCCAGTGGCGCGCAGTCTGGCCATGATATGAAGTATTGAGGCTTCGATGTCTTCAACGCTAACGGGACGTTTTTCTAGGGCGCGCTGCATACCAGCACGGAGCTTTTGCTCATCAAAAGGAACACGGGTGCCATTGGTTTTAACCAATTTAGGCATCAGTAATTCGGCGGATTCAAAGGTGGTATAACGCTCATCACAGGCTTGGCACTGGCGTCGACGACGAACCTGTTCGCCTTCGGCCACTAAGCGCGAATCGATCACTTTTGTATCTTGTTCACCGCAGAACGGACAGCGCATGGCGAATCCTGTGTTAAAGAGCTAAAAATAGGGGGCAAATTATACCTGTTAATGAACACTGTGGAAACTGGCAAACACAGTGTTCAGGCCAGATATGGTGGGAGCTTACAAATCATGGATATGAGTCAGAACAAAGGCTTGCAGGGCAATTTTGTCATTAGCGGGTAAATCGTGGAATTGCAGCCCCACTGACATGCCCTTTTCAATGGCATTCATGGATCGAACGGTGGCGGGTACCGTCATCTCATACTCAATCCCAGTTACATTGATATTGAATATCAGTAAAATTTCGTTACCGCTTGAAAACTCAAAGGTACGACCAATAATACGGGCTCCGTTTAAGCTTAAATCGACAATCTTCGCGGTTGTTTGTTTTTTATCTTGATCAACGCCAAACTCAACCTTAGAAACCAAATCCACATCCGCTCGTACATTTTGACGAACCTCCCCTATGATGACCTTATCTGGAATTTTCAAATGCATATGTGCAAAAGGCAGCGTAGTGGGATGTATGACCTCGGTTTTAAAGGCACAAGCACTGCTTTTACGGCCATAGAAGAAACGTACATTAATTTTGTCACCAATCCTAAGCCCTCTACCAACGGGCATGGTAACAATCACGGATGCATTTCGGCGGTAACCAATCAATACTGATTTTTCACGGTCGTCAGTGTAGCCATCAAACTCAAGTTGTAACAACTGGCCTGGGCTGAGCTTCAAATCCATAAAGTCGGTGGTGTTTTCATCCATTTATCTGCGCATCCTGCTCGACACATATATACAGTGTAGTTGGAATTTTATAAGGTCGAATAAAAACACACACTTAAACAAGATCTGACACTATGAAGCACATTATTTTGCTGCTGAGCGTAATCGCCTTGGCAGCATGCACAAACAAAGCCGCCTATGATGCAATTAAACATAACCAGTGCTTAGAAAAAACGGGGAAGATTCATTGTGATGAGATTGAAGGGTACGAAGACTACAAACAAAAACGCGATGAACTCTTAAAATAAAAAAAGCCCGAGTAAACTCGGGCCTTGCACGGGTTAAATATTATTAACGATTATTGATTCAGTAGTATTTGAGGCGCAAACCCCATTCCCCAGATAATCACAGTAGCAGCCATCATGCCCACAAGGCCGCACAAACCTACTGTTAAAATAGAGGTGGCAAATATGAAGCCCCGCTCTTCAGGAATATTCATAAAAATTGGAACACCGGCATATAAAAGGTATACGGTGTACGAAACAGCGGCCATCACCACAAACACATCAAGCCACAAAATGGGAACCAAACCTATAATGCCGGATAGAAACATGGGAGTAGAGGTAAATGTAGTGAACAACAAGCAACGCTCTAGACTCGCCTTAGCACCAAATGTTCGCTCCATCCAGTAGGTGGTATAAGCTATAAAAAACATTCCAGCCAGTAAAGCCAAATAAAACGCGCCCGCAAGCGGTAATGCAGATTCAAAGCTCAGATAATAGAATTCTTTACCAACAAAACTCCAACCTACCTGTGTGGTGCCAACCAGCAAGGCAAACGGTGGAATAGCGGCCAAAAACAATAAATGGGTTAAGTAAATATGACCCAGCGAGTGATCTTCTTTTTTGATTGAGTCCCACTCCGATTTTGGGTGATACATCAATCCGAACATGTGTTGTAGATACATAACCTTCCCCTAATTTGGTTGGCTGTTTTGTTCTATGAAGCGTACGACTAGGGAACCCCCTCGCTTATGTTTTGTCTTTTATTAACAGTGCATCGCACTGAATGGACAGTCCTTAAAACCTCCGATTACTGTCTTCTTATCCTCTATAAATTTTGGTCAATAGACTACTAAAATGCAATTAACTGAACATAATGATCCAATAACAAGGCCGCAAATAACCATAAAATATATATGATGGAATAACGGAATGTCTTTCGCGCATTTTCGTCAGAGGGATTGCACCACATACGGTAAGTCAGCCAAGTGAAGCGAGCATTAATATAAGTAACGATGGCTAAATAAACCAAGCCTTGAGTACCCAGTAATACTGGGCCAATACCCACTACACATAACAATAAGCAGTAAAGCCATGCTTGAAAGGCGGTAAATTCAATTCCATGTGTAACTGGTAACATGGGGACTCCGGCATTGGCATAATCGTCCCGCTTATAAATGGCCAGCGCCCAAAAATGAGGGGGCGTCCAAGTGAATATAATCAGCACCCATAACAGCGCTTCAGGCCCTACTTGCCCGGTGACAGCGCAGTACCCTAAAAGGGGCGGCATTGCTCCCGCCAAACCACCAACCGTAATATTTTGCGGGGTCGCTGGTTTAAGCCACAAGCTATAAACAACACCATAAGCAAACATGGAAGCAACTGATAACACACTGGTTAATAAATTCGTTTGCCAATAAAGAAGCGCAGCGCCGAACACTAACAACCCCATTGAAAATACAAACGCAGATTCCGCACTGACCTTACCAGTTGCCACAGGGCGACGTTTAGTACGTTGCATTTGTGTATCGCGATAACGATCAACCAAGTGATTCAATACCGCCCCACTCATCGCACAGGCACCCACCCCAACCAATGTATAAAAGAGTTTCAAAAATTGAATATTCATGTCACTGGCTAATAAAAAACCCACCATGACAGTGAATAACATCACCACAACAACTTTGAATTTTGTCAGTGCAAAATAATCTTTTATGGTAGTGGAATACCTTACCCCACCTTGCCAAATATTCATTTTTTCCATAATACGCACCTTCTTATTTTTAGTGGCTAAGCAAGTAGCTCTTGTGCAATTTCGTCGTTTTCTTCTTCTAGTTCTGGGGTCGTCATACCATGAATTGCGCTCATCCAAAGTAACATAGCAAATGTGTTATGCAGCAGAGCTAAACTTAATGGCAGCAATAAAACAGCATTGAGGATGCCTAATACGATTTGAATGCTCAGTAATGTAAAGCACAGAGTCAGCGCCCGTCTTTGTGTGGATTGTTTGATGGCTAAAAAGATAAACATTAGCACAACGCCTAGCGCACCCAGACGATGAAGCCACTGAATACCCATACGCTGCTGGTTTGACCCAATACCACCAAGATATTCATCCCCATCTACCATGGGTGAGTGTAATACCTCGCTCGTAATTTCAACCCACATCCGCCCTTGGCAAGTTGGAAAATCTGGACATGCAAGGCCCGCATAATGACTGGATGTCCAAGCACCTAATGCCATCTGTAAAAAGATAACCACGGCAAACGCGCTCCAAATAGATTTCCATTTGGGCTCTGTATTGGTCTTTATAATGCGCCATATCAAGAACTGTAAACCAATGGTGATAGCGCCACCTAAAAGGTGTGCGCTCACGACCGGAGGCCATAGGCGAAGCGTCACTGTCCACATGCCAAACAAGCCTTGCAACACAACCCAACCACATAGAAAAACCGCCAACCAACGAGCTGCGCCCAAATATCGAGGCCAAATTAAAAATGCCTGAATGAGAATACTTAAACCTAATAAGCTGGCCACATAGCGATGGATCATTTCCATCCAAGCCTTACCTGAATCAAACTGCCACTGAGTAAACGCCATTGCTTGCTCATTAGAAACGGGGAACGGATGGCCATAACACACAGGCCAATCAGGGCAACCTAACCCTGCATCGAGTAAACGGGTCAACGCACCAAGCGTAATAACAATTAACGCCATGAAAATATTGATTAATGCAAAGCGGCTCATACTCAGCTCACCCTTATATTATTTTTATTATTGACTGTTGTGTTTAAGCAATACTTTTAAATCTTTTAGTAATTTATAGGCGCCGTCGTCCGTGGCCTGATAAGAAAGTAAAACCAAACCTTTTTGATTTGCGATAAATAATCCGTTATCCATCGCACGCAATTCATCTAAGTCTGTTGATGACAAAATGATTTTGTCTTGATTTTTACCCAGCGCCATTTTCACGCGCTGTAACAAATTAAACCAAGCATCACAGTTAGGTTGGCAGTCCTGGTTACGCCATAAAACCTGCCAACTTAAATCATCCGGCTGGTCAACATAATAAGTAGATTGTAGCCATTCACCTCGAGCTTTATCGGCAATATTTTGCTTACTGTCTAATAGCGCAATCGATACAGCAAACGGCGTGACAAGTACTAATAACATTAGAAACAATGGCAATTTACGCATGAGCATTTCCTCGCTTCAAACTGGCAATCAATAAAATTACTATCCCGCAAACACCTAATAACAGCCATTGTACGGCATATGCCTGATGACGATGATGACTTAAATACGATGACTTTTGCGGTTGAGGCGACAGCAATCCATGACCAGATTGTTGTATAAATATTTCTGAAGAAACACTTTGACCAAGTAAACTTGAAAAGTATTTTTCATCAACAAACTGGATTCTGTTAGCCAGGGGATCTTGCAGGTTATTATTCAAAAGCAATGGTTTATGATGCTGCTTCAATATGCCATCGATCTTAACTGTGCCAATAACTGGTGGCACAATGGGTAAGGTATCCCTGTCTTCATAAGCGATAAAGCCTCTGTTGACTAAATAGAATTTATCTTCATATTGAAAAGGGGTAATTAACGCGTACCCTACTTTGCCATTTAAGGTTTGGTTATCGAGATAGTGATTAAATTCATTGATAAACTGACCTTGCATATGCAGTGACTGAGCGACAGGCGCTTGATAGAAAACCGATTTCTGATATTGCCAAAATGCCGCACTGAAACAAATAGCAATACCCAACAGCATAATAAAGCTATAAAGTGGCTTTATTACAAAGTGCCAGTTCCGATTCACATTCACAATAGAAGGATTCGTCATGCTTAAGGCTCTCATTCTGTTATTTTTATTATTCAGTATTGGTGCATTATTTTATGGTTTTTTTCATCTAATGACGGCCCCTAAAAGCTCAGAGAAAACATTTAAGAGCTTAAAGTATCGAGTTATCTTTGCCGCCTTCACCATTATTCTTATAGGTTTATTCTTTTTTATGGAGCATTACTCATAACCCATAAAACGAAACATAGAAGTGAAGGATTAACCTTCACCTCTAAAACACATAAACAAATGTAAACAGTAATAACCAAACCACATCAACAAAGTGCCAATACCAAGCGGCCGCTTCAAACCCGAAGTGATCATCTGGTGTAAAATGGTCATTCTTAACACGCCAATACATAACAAATATCATGATCGCACCAAGTGTTACGTGAGCGCCGTGAAAACCTGTCAGCATGAAAAAGGTCGAACCATAGATCCCGCTATTAAGCGTTAAGTTAAGATCATTCATTGCATGACCATATTCATATATCTGAACACACATAAACGCCACACCTAAAGCCAGCGTTAGAGCAATCCACTTCAAAGTCGCGGCTTTGTTTTGTGCTCTCAAACTATGATGGGCAAACGTCAGTGTCACACTGGATATAATAAGAAGTACGGTATTAATAAACGGCAGTTTCCATGCATCGATCACACCCATGGCACCTGGGTAGGTATTCATATCTGGAGTGGTTAATAATGGCCAGTGGGCGGTGAATCCTTCCCACAACATATTGGCCTCACCTTTTGCACCTTCACCACCTAACCAAGGTACAGCGAACATGCGCGCATAGAAGAGCGCGCCGAAAAAAGCCGCAAAAAACATCACTTCAGAAAAGATAAACCAGCCCATGCTAAAGCGAAATGAACGCTTCAGCTGGTCGCTATTTAGGCCACGTAAGCCTTCATTGACCACTTCTCCAAACCAGCCAAAGAGCATATAAAGCATTAAGAAACCGGAAATAACCGCTAAAACAACGGAGCCAGTTCCGACACTGCCTTGACTACTCTCATGAATAATAGAAGCCATTGAAAATAAGGTTAAAAATACCGCCACGGCACCAAAAATAGGCCAATGACTGCGCGCTGGAACATAATACTTAGGTGTGTTCAAAATGTACCTCCTAGGGTTTCACTTTGATAAAGTCGATACGAGAGTGATAAGTGATTCACTTCTTTTGGTGCTTTAGCACTTAAAGTTACCTGCAAAGGCAGCTTCATTGTTGACTTCGCTGGGACCAATTGCTGGGTAAAACAGAAACATTCTATTTTAACCAAATACTCAGCCCATTCTCCTGGCGCCACGCTGGGCACCGCTTGAATCGTGACAGGATAATCATAAGGGTTCGTCAATTCATAATAGGTGGTGATTAGACGACCCGCTTGTAATTCCAAATGTTTATTTTCTGGTTGGAACTGCCACAGGTCTCGACTATCAGCATCAGCCAACATTTGTAAGTTAGCCGTTTGAACACCGCCTTCATCCATTAAGGAATTTATGTCGCCGGTAAACACTTGATAGTTTTTACCATTGAGACCCGTGACCTCACAAAAAATGTCATAAAGCGGCACCATGGCAAAACCAAAACCAAACATAAAGATTGGAACGAGTGATATTTTCCATGGCGACATCTTTTTCATTTTTCAGCTCCTATCACTTCACCTGCGGTGGCTCTTGAAAGCTATGGTAAGGCGCTGGGCTTGGAATATCCCACTCTAAACCATCTGGCTCATCCCACACTTTATCGGTGGCTTGCTCACCCTTTCCACCTATGGTGGTACGCCAAAGGTTGTACACAAATATGAGCTGACTAAGGCCAAAGATGAATGCACCAACCGAGACAATCGCGTTGAAGTCCGCAAACTGCAGAGCATAATCAGGTATTCGACGAGGCATACCGGCCAAGCCCACAAAGTGCATAGGAAAGAACGTAATATTTACGCCGATAAAGCTTAACCAAAAGTGCCACTTACCTAATGTTTCGCTATACATACGGCCACACCATTTCGGCAGCCAGTAATATACGCCCGCCAAGATACTAAACAGAGCACCCGGCACGAGCACGTAATGAAAATGCGCGACAACAAAGTAGGTATCGTGATACTGAAAATCTGCTGGGGCAATCGCAAGCATCAAGCCACTCAACCCACCTATGGTAAATAGCACCACAAATGCAATGGCAAATAACATGGGAGTTTCAAACGTCATGGACCCACGGAACATGGTAGTTACCCAGTTAAATACTTTCACCCCGGTTGGCACAGCGATGAGCATGGTGCTGTACATAAAGAATAATTCACCCACCAACGGCAAACCCACAGTAAACATATGGTGTGCCCATACGATGAAACTGAGTACCGCTATTGAAGCCGTTGCCCACACCATTGAGGTATAGCCAAATAAAGGCTTGCGACTAAACGTTGAAATAATATGAGATACAATGCCAAATGCTGGCAAAATCATGATGTACACCTCTGGATGCCCAAAGAACCAAAATACATGTTGGAATAACACAGGGTCCCCACCACCGGCTGCATCAAAGAATGACGTGCCAAAATGAATATCCATCAACATCATGGTAACCACACCAGCCAGAACCGGCATTACCGCGATTAACAAAAAGGCTGTGATCAACCAGGTCCATACGAATAAAGGCATCTTCATAAAGGTCATGCCTGGCGCACGCATATTAAAGATGGTAACGATGACGTTCACCGCCCCCATAATGGAACTAATACCCATAATATGGACACTGAAAATAAAGAAGGTGACACTGGGCGGCGCATAACTGGTTGATAAAGGCGCATAAAACGTCCAACCAAAGTTAGGCGCACCACCATCCATAAATAATGTACACAGCAACATACCAAACGCAAAAGGTAGTAACCAAAACGACCAGTTATTAATGCGCGGTAGAGCCATATCCGGCGCACCAATCATCATGGGCACCAACCAGTTTGCCAAGCCAACAAACGCAGGCATGATGGCGCCAAATACCATGATCAAACCATGCATGGTTGTCATCTGGTTAAAGAAGTTGGGGTCCACCAATTGCAAACCGGGCTGAAATAATTCAGCTCGAATAACAAATGCCATGGTGCCGCCAATCAATAAAGAACCCAGCGCCAGTAACAAGTACATGGTGCCAATATCTTTATGGTTTGTTGTGTAAACCCAGCGTAAAAAACCTTTATCTGGGCCATGGTGATGGTCTGCTGATTCTATCGCGTGCGACATAATGGCCTCCTATTTCCCAGATTCTTTTTGTTGTTTAACTTGCTTCGGTGTTGCCATATCGCCTTTATCATTACCCCAAGCATTTCGCTCATAAGTAACCACCGCAGCAATATCACTGACACTTAACTGTTCCGCGTAGGCGCCCATGGCGCTGCCTTTTTTACCGTTAAGTACAATATCAATATGATCAGCAATATCTCCCAGTGCGATCTTACTACCAGCAAGTGCAGGGAAGACCGGCGGCATACCGCTACCATTTGCTTGGTGACATGCCGCACAGTTGCTCTTGTAAACACTTTCACCTTGCGCCATGAGTTCTTCGTAACTCATATCTTTTACTTCGCGAGCAGCCGCTTGTGCAATGGCTTGCTCGGTAATCCAGGTTGCGTATTCTTCTTTTGAAACCGCTTTAACCACGATAGGCATAAAACCATGACCCTTACCGCATAACTCAGTACATTGACCGCGGTAGATGCCAGGCTTATCGATAATGGTCCAAGACTCGTTAATAAAGCCTGGAATGGTATCTTTTTTCACAGCCAGATCAGGCACCCACCAAGAGTGAATCACATCTTTTGCGGTGAGCAAGAATCGAATTTTTGTATCCACCGGAACCACCAGTGGGTTATCCACTTCAAGCAAATAGTTTTCACCTTTTGCTTCTTTATTATCGATTTGTTCTTGCGGTGTGGTAAGAATGGAGAAGAAATCCACATCTTCATTAAGATAGGTGTAACGCCACTTCCATTGATACCCGGTTACCTGAATATCAATTTCGGCATCTTCTGCATCATACATATCAATGAGTGTTTGCGTAGCCGGTATGGCCATCACCACTAATATTATTAACGGAATAAGCGTCCAGAGAATTTCCACCGTGGTACTTTCGTGAAAGTTTGCCGCTTTTGCGCCACGGCTTTTACGATGGTAAATGATGCTATAGAGCATAACCCCAAAAACAACCACAGCAATTGCCACACAGATATAAAATATCGTCATGTGCAAACCGTGAACATTTTGACTTAATTGGGTAACACCCTCTGTCATATTTAAACCCCATTCGGCAAACGCAGAATGAGAATTAGATAGTAAGAGTAAAGCGGATACAGCAGAAATTCCCACTCGTCTCATGGGACCTCCTCAGCATGACTTTCATTATTTTTATATTTATTGTCATTTGAGTATAGCAATGAAGATTAAAAGAAGAAGTCGATATAAAGCGTATTTACGATTATTTTTAGACAACACAAGCCGAATTACCCCTTATTTTTTAGGCTTTACACATAACAGGCCAAAAAACTTTTAGTTTTTTTATTGGCCTTTTTTATGCATAGCTATTTTGTATTTTTATTTTTACTCATGAATAAGTATGAAATATTTTTTGTGCCACTTTTTCAAATGACCTTGATATTACACATCATTTTTTCACTCTCTTTCATTGCTACACTTAACCCAATACTCACATTAAATGGAGTCACACTATGGCGATTAGAGTCGGCATTAATGGTTTTGGCCGAATAGGTCGTTTAGCGCTTCGGGTATGTTTAGAAAGAAAAGACATAACTGTTGTCGCTATTAATGACTCAATGAGCAGTGAATATATGGCGTATTTATTACGTTATGATTCTACCCATGGTCAGTTAAGAGAAGAGATTCATGCAAAAGAAAAATTTCTACTCATCAATGATCAAACCATCAATGTGACACATGAAATGAATCCTCCATCATGTGCATGGGGTGATCACCAGTGTGATGTTGTGCTTGAATGCACAGGGAAGTTCACCACCTTGCAGCTGGCCAGTGGTCATATTCAAGCTGGTGCAAAAAAAGTAATCATTAGCGCGCCTTCCAATGATGCGCCCATGTATGTAATGGGTGTAAACCATAAAGACTATGAAACAGGACAAACGGTTATTTCGAACGCCAGCTGCACAACCAATTGTCTCGCTCCGGTTGCCAAGGTGCTCCATGATAAATGGGGCATTACAGAAGGCTTAATGACAACTGTTCACGCCGTCACAGCTTCACAACGTACAGTGGATAGCTCCATCGAGGGTGACTGGCGAGGCGCCCGTTCCATGGGTAATAATATTATTCCTAGCAGCACAGGTGCAGCAAAAGCTGTGGGTAAAGTGATTCCATCCCTAAACGGTAAACTAACCGGTATGGCTTTTCGCGTCCCCACTACAGATGTGTCCGTTGTGGACTTAACCGTTCGCCTTGCTAAGCCGGCTTCAATGGAAAAAATCAAACAAGAGATGTTGCGCGCCAGTGAGACAGAGCTAAAAGGCTTGTTGGCCTATACTGATGAGTCAGTTGTGAGCAGTGATTTCATACATGACCCGCATAGTGCAATCTTAGACGCCGGTGCCTGCATCGCGCTGAACGATCAATTTATAAAAATAGTGGCTTGGTATGATAATGAGTGGGGGTATGCCAATCGTTTGGTGGATCTGGCTTGTTATGCATCTAAAATCGATCCTGTAACGTAAACAAATTATGGATACGACTAATTTAGAAAAAATCGCCCTATTCCCCATTCCCGACTGCGTCGTCTTTCCGGGTATGGTGTTTCCTTTGCACGTATTTGAACCAAGATATCGCGCCATGGTCACTCAATGTATAGAGCAGCGCATGCCATTAGCCATTTGTCATACTGAAAAAGTCATCCATGAAGTGGCGCCCATGCAAGACCCAAAAGAAGCCCTGACCCGTAATCAAGACACTTATAAGCCTGTCGACATATTCAGTGCGGGATTATGTGAACTGGTAAGTACAACGGGTGATGGACGCCTGCTAGTGAACGTTCACATTGACCGGCGCTTACAGTTCATAGAGGACAGCCAAACACTGCCTTTTAAAATCGCACACTGCCGCCCTTACCTGGATACCATAATGAGCCATGAGCAAGCCGCGGAAGGCGCCGTGATTAAAGACAAAATCATTCATCGTCTTATTGCCTTCAGTGGGGGTGAACCCAGCGTTGTTGAACGACTAGAGTCGCCACAGTGGGCCGATAAGTCGGCGCAGGATTTCAGCTTTGACGTTTTTAGTATTATTCAACTGGACTCTCACATCCAGCAAGCCATTCTTGAAGATCGTTCCGCCCTATCGCGGTTAAAACAGGTCTTGGCCGTTTTAAATCAACGCTGAACATCCGCTTGTGTCACCCCATGTCAAACAGTGTCGTTAATGAACAATGTGTTTACCTGCCAGACACGTAATACTGATACTGACACCCCCCGACATTAAAATTAGAAGACTGATATATGGGCGAATACAATATTAATGGGCTGGCCATTCCTTTATTTTTACTCTTCATGCTTGTTGAGTATGCGTTTTTGCGCATCAGCGGTCGCAACCTTCACCGTTACAATGACAGTGTGACAAGCTTATCCATGGGGCTGTGCTTGTTAATGTCGGATGCTTTATTAAAAGCCTATACCTTTGCCATTTTTATTTATATTTGGGATCAGTATCGACTGTTTCATTTTTCCTCTGATGAAATACTCACCTGGGTTGTCTTCTTTATTGGTGTGGATTTCTGTTATTACTGGTTTCATCGTCTGGCCCACGAGATTAATTTCCTTTGGGGCGCTCATGTTGGGCATCATCAAAGTGAAGAATACAATCTCACCACTGCGTTAAGACAGAGTGCTTTTCAATATGCATTTTCATGGGTGTTTTACTTGCCACTGGCATTACTGGGCTGCCCTCCACACGTCTTTTTAATTCAATTTATTATTCTTAAACTTTATCAATTTTGGTTGCATACGCAGGCTGTGAATAAAGTGCCACTTATGGAGGGCATTTTATCTACCCCTTCTAGTCATCGAGTACACCATGCAAAAAACCCAATCTACATAGATCGTAACTATGGTGGCACCCTGGTTATTTGGGATCGACTATTTGGCACTTGGCAACCAGAGCTCAGTCATGAACCCTGTCATTACGGCACCACACAGCCTCTCACCACATTTAACCCTATTAAAGCTAACTTGCAGCACTGGGGTTTATTAGCCGGTGATACATTACGCACACAATCATGGAAGAATAAATTCAAACTTTGGTTTCAACCAACGGGTTGGCGTCCTGATGATTGCCAACCCCAAAATATAAATTCAAAAATGTTACAAAAAAGTGGTGCAAGTAACCGCGAGAAATATGACCCTCAGACCAGCCGCTCTATCAAGTGGTATGTGGGTGCATCCATGTTGCTCACTTTTTTTGTCGCCACTGTCTTTTTATTTATTGCACCAACGCTCAGCGGGCAAACGCTTTTATTGGGCGTTGCATTAAGTCTCAGTGGCTTGGTCATCGCCAATGATTTATTAGAAAATAACAAACGATTTTTTATTTTCGAAGTATTAAGGCTACCCATTATGGTTTGGTTTGCCTCTAGCCTTTGGATGACCACCATGACAACGCAGATGACTCACTCAGTTTTAATTAAAAGCTCACCAGCTAACGCGTTAGATTATGCAAGCTCGGTATCACAGTGGCCCCAATGGCACCCTCAATCCTATCAAGTCTATGCGCCATCAAGTGGCCCTTTAATCAGCGGGCAACGTTTTGAAGAGGATATCAATACGCCAATTGGCATGAACCACCTTGTTTGGCGTGTGACAAAAAGCAAGCCAGGTACTTTATGGCAAGCACAGGCTGTGAATCAAAATAATGGCGTTGAAATCGAACTAACATATCGGGTAATTGAAAAGAATAATGACTCTGAGTTTGAGCGAACGCTTACATACACCATGCCAAATGTATTGCTAACAGCCTTTAATGCTTTGTATTTTGAACGTCTCACACAGAAAAAATCAGAAGATGCATTGGCCCGATTAAAATCGTCGATTGAATCACAGGTAAGCGCCCCATAAACAAAATCAAATATCAACAACATGACGTCTATTGAAGGTGATGATATATTCTGCCTTTTACCCAATGTAAAAGGATGCTCACATGGGCTTAATTATTTTACCTCTGATGGTCATTTGGGGCTTGGCCTGTATTTATAGTATTCGCACAGGCTATCACTTAATCAGCGGCCACCCCTTCTTATCGTTTGGCTTACCACTTATCTTGATTACCTTAAGCTGTATCGCCATTTATGTGTATTTGGGTTTGGCTGGTTTCAAAAACCAAAAAGAATTATGGGCCTTTGAAATACCGTTTTATTTTATGACAGGTAAAACGGTAATCGCATTATTTATGTTGGCCGGCCTAAGCCACTTTTTCTACGCACATCAAATTAATAACATGTATCTATTGGCGGGGTTATTTATCGTCATGATGACATTTTCTGCCGGTGCACTCATTGGCGCTTTCAGCTCAGATTATTTTATTCAAACCCACAATATTAAAATCACACATTAAACGCTTGATAGGCCTAAAGGTGGCTAAGCCTTTTCATTGCTATTGTTCCTGAGTGCTTTTTGCCAACGCTCAGATAAGACAACACCAATTAACGTAATACCACCGCCCACATAATGGTAGATATATAAGTGCTCCCCTAAGGTGAGCATGGCAATGATCGCGGTTAGAATCGGCATTAAATTAAAGAAGACTGCATTGCGGCTTGGTCCTAAATATTTAACGCCACTCATCCATGCTAAAGGTGCAGCAATGGATGCAAACAAACAAGCATATAAAACCAAGGGCAAATTATCACTATTAAGGCCATAGCCTGGACTGACGAGGAATAATGGAAGCTGCACAACAATGGCCACTAGTACTTGTAGATACAATAACTGAATGGCGCTAAATGGAATTTTCCAACGTTTTAACAATGCACTGTAAACGGCATAGGCAAACGTTGCCATTAGCATCAGCGCATCTCCAAAATTGATTCCTTGGTGCGTAATGGCCCAAATATCACCTCCAGTCACCACCCATAACACACCTACAAATGATAAAACCGATCCCCATAATGCGCCATAGGTTAATCGCTGTCCTAACGCCAGCATAGACAAAACCAGTGCCATGATAGGCATAAGCGATAAAACGATCCCCATATTCACGGCGGTGGTCTTATCCGCCGCAAAATATGCCAAGCTTTGAAATACCGCCATGCCTAATGTGCCTAATACAAATACACGACCAAGATAAGGTTTGATAGACGGCCAAGCTTTAATCGTTGGCCCGAGCAAGAAAGGCGTTAAAATAATGGCCGCAAACACCCAGCGGTAAAAACCAATTTCTGCTGGATGAATCACACCCACCGTTAGTTTGTTAATAACCGTATTGCCCGCCCAGATCAAAACGGCTAATAGCGGAAATAAGTAATACATGTAAACATCCCATAAAAATATTTGGTCATTATCCGCTTATGCCTTATGAATACCATGCAATAAGCTAGGATGCACTGTTGCTGATCTGAATACTGCAACCTAATTCAATGATCACTTCAGCCATTATAAGCCTCATTCATAAATCAATATGCACAAAATCCATTTCACCTAGAGCAGGTGAAAGGATAGTCTGGAGCAATAACATCAAGACTTAATAGGGGAATAAGTATGCAGATTTTCACAGATAAAGTAGCAATCATCACTGGCGCAAGTGCCGGCATTGGTAAAGCTACCGCAATTGCATTTGCACAAAATGGAGCAAAAGTAGTAGTTGCCGATATTAATCAACAAGATGGTGAGGCTGTTGTAAATGAAATTACGCAAGCAGGTGGCACTGCCATGTTTGTGCCGTGCGATGTGACAAACGATCAACAGGTTATGTCATTAGTAGATGCGACGCTTGAGGCTTACGGAAAACTGGATATTGCGTTTAATAACGCAGGCATTGAAATAGAACAAAGTAAATTGGCTGACGGCGAAGAAAGCGTATTTGATAAAATAATGGACGTAAACGTCAAGGGTGTATGGCGCTGCATGAAGTATCAAATCCCAGCCATGCTAAAAAATGGTAGCGGCTCCATTGTAAATACCGCATCGGTTGCCGGTTTAGGCGCAGCACCCAAAATGGCAATTTACAGTGCCAGCAAGCACGCAGTAATTGGTTTAACCAAGTCTGCGGCAGTTGAATACGGTAAAAAAGGTATTCGTGTTAATGCTGTCTGCCCTGCCGTCATTGATACTGAAATGTTCCGTCGTGCTGCAGAGAGTGATCCGCGTAAAGCAGAATTTGTGGCTGGCATGCATCCGGTTGGCCGCATTGGTAAAGTAGAGGAAATCGCAGAAGCCGTTATGTATTTATGCTCAAGCAATTCTGGTTTTACTACCGGCATTGCTCTGCCAGTAGATGGTGGGCACACGGCGGTTTAACTATACCCTTATGCTGACATTTAAGCCCTACTATCGTTAATTAGGTTTTTAAATGTCAGCAGTCTGTTAAAAAGTGCACTACAACAAACCAACACTCAATATAAAACGCACAAACATCTCACATCATTCTTATCTGCCTTTTTATATCCCCCCTGATATAAACACTTATAACTAATTCATAGTCTGTGTATGAATATTGCTAGTTAAGTCTCACAACATATTTTTCTAAAACTATAAAGGTTGACCCGTGAATTTTAATTTAGATTTTGAAGACATGCGCAAACCACTGCCTGCCTTTACAAGAAAAAGTGCCATACAGAAAGTCCGCATAGCCGAAGATGCTTGGAACAATAAAAACCCTGAAAAAATTGCAAACGCTTATAGCCTAGATAGCCAATGGCGTAACCGCGATCAATTTGTCAAGGGCCGAGATGCAATCATTCAGTTTTTGACTGGCAAGTGGGATAAGGAGTTAGAGTATCGTTTAATAAAAGAGTTATGGGCTTATGAAGAAAACAGAATTGCTGTGCGCTATGTGTATGAATGGCACGATAAAGACGGAAATTGGTTTCGCAGCCACGGTAATGAAAATTGGGCGTTTAACGAAAAAGGTTTAATGACAGAGCGTCATGCCAGTATTAATGATGTGGCGATATTAGAGAGTGAACGCAAGTTTTTATGGCCACTGGGGCCAAGACCTGCTGATCATCCAGAATTAAGCGAACTTGGATTGTGATTTTTATGCTTGTATTGAATTAATTAGTTTTGCTCGCCACAAAGGCGTCTAGCCAGAACCTAACACTCACCTGTCGCGAGCAAGCTCGACTCCTACTACACGCAACACGCAACACGCAACACGCAACACAATAGGAGGCTGCTTGCAGGCGACCTAAAAAGCAGGATCACTCTGGCGTATATTTTTTTACGCCCGCATTATCATTAGCCTTCTCGCTTGAAAAAGCCTGGGCACATCTCTGGCAAATACACGCCTTGCCTTTTTTATCTGCCGGCACCTGATCAAGCAATTCTTTTGGAAATTGAATATCTGGGTCATTACACCAGCAGGTTTTATTGGTTTCTTTATCGCCTAGGTTTGCACAACGATTTTTCTGCTGGCATAGAGGGCATAAAAGTGGATCCACTTTTTTTATTTCCATATTAATAAAATTAAAAAACCCAAGCCGTTGCCAGCTTGGGTTGTCGGATGGGTTAGTTGCGAGTGTAACGAGTAACGTAACCCATCTATTTAATCATTGATGGGTTACGATTTCGCTACGCTTAATCTAACCCATCCTACTTTTAAGCCGCTACTCGTCGTCTTTGCGAATCACTTCAATGCTGGTGACGTTTTGGAAGCCGCGCGGTAATTTATTACCCCGACGTCCACGTTCACCTTGGTAATGCTTAAGGTCATTAAACTTCATTTTCACATGACGTTTACCGGCATTGACGATTAGCATGTCCCCTTCTTTCATGAGGGACAAACCAATTAAGTCT
>NYTP01000086.1 GCA_002683575.1 Bermanella sp. | reverse complement strand
GGGATTTCGGGCTCAAATAAGACAACGTGCAGCATAGTGGTGTTTCTAATATGTTTGACTAAAGTTATAGAAGGAGAGTTTACCTGATTGTTACGTCTAAAGGAGTAGGCATCTGATTAATTGGACGTTAGACCCACGCAAGTGGTTTACAAAAAAGGAGAAAAAGCCAAAAGGAGTGGTGGGCTTGTCCGTGACTGATCATGGGGTCGCAATCAGCCATGGTGAGTTCGTAAATGGTGAGTTTAAGCTCCTGAAACTGGAATTCGAGGCAATCCAAGGAGTAGGGGTGTTGCCGTTTGTTCAGTACTGGGTGAGTAAAAATAAACTTAAAAATGCTGATTGTTATTACGTGCTGGATAAAAGTGAGTATGAATTAGAGTTAATTGAAACTCCGCCAGTTGAAGAAGATGAAATGCGAGAGGCCGTTCAATGGCGTCTTAAAGACCTAATATCCATACCGATAGAAGACACGGTCATTGATATCTTTCCACTGCCTGAAGATGCCTATCGTGGCCGCTTGAAAATGCTCTACGTGGTGGCCGTGAATCGAGAGATCATTGAAAGCAAACTGAACTTTATTCGTAAATGCGGTCTTGATCCGAAAGTCATCGATATTGAAGAAATGGCTTTTAGAAATATATCTTTGCACCTGCCTGACATGGAAAAAGGCACCATCGCTATTCTGAGTTTAAAGGAAAATAGCGGTGAAATTCTGATGTTTAGTCATGAGGCGATGTACTTGTCTCGCTCAATTGAAATAGGCACATCAAGTTTAACGGGTATTGATGAAGGGGATGATAACTTAAGTCATCAAATGATGATGGAGCGCTTTGTGATCGACGTGCAGCGTTCTTTAGATTATTACGAAAGTCAGCTAGGTAAAGGTATTGCTAGTAAGGTTTACATCTTACCAAATGGCTATGAAGAACTTGATCTGCAAGGGCCCCTTCAAGAATTTGTCACGCCAAAAGTTTTGAAACTCGACTGTAATGAGTTTATTCCATTAGATCCAAGCATTGAATCGAATCAGTTGTTACAAGTACATCTGCTCCCAGTTATTGGTGCGGTGTTAAGGCGGGCGGCTTGATGCAACAGGTTAATTTATATCAGGTAGAGCTGCAAAAGACCGAGCCGGATTACTGCGCAGCGATTATTTATATAATTTGGGGTTACCTAATATTCATAGGCTTAGTTGTGAGCCTTATATTGTATTACATCAGTGCTCAAGAAATTCGCTCAAAGACAGAATTGCAAGAGCAAGCAGACTTTTGGAATGCCCAGTTAGATATAGCATACCGACAGCATCCAGAGCCAAAAGTAGACGACATATTATTACGTTCCATTGAAGGTTATGAGTCCCAGATATCCCGAAATGAAAATGTACTAGAGTATCTGAGTAGTAGAAAGGAAGTGATTAGAACACGAAAATTGTCGATTTATTTAGAGGCCCTTACGCAGATTAAACAAGACAATCTTTGGTTGACCAATGTCTCAATTAAAAAAGATGGTAAATCAATGTCAATCAAAGGGCAGGCACTAGAGGCAAGTGCGCTACCTGAATATATAAAGAAAATATCGGATCTGGATGTATTTAGATCGATGGAATTTGTTGTGTTTGATCTAAAACGGGTCGGCGGAACAATGAAATTTGTGGTGAGCTCTGAACAACAGGAGAAGTCAATTGAAGACTTTTTGGAAAGCGCTGAATCACAGAATTAATGGCTTAAGTCTAAGGGAGCGACGGTTAATTGCTTTGACGAGCTCTTGCGTGGTGCTTGCTTTTTTTGCGCTGTCTATTTGGATGCCGTTGTGGAATTCAATTCAGTTATCTATGAATGAAAATAGTAAAATTGAAATTGCTATTGAAGCCAGTAAAAAAAATATAGAGATTCTTGAGGAACGATCAAAGGTTGATGTTAATCTTCCATATCGAGAAAAATTAGTTCAGTTAAAAGAGCAGTCATTAGAGCAACAAAATGAAATTAATGATATTACCAATGCATTGATTCAACCAGAAAGAATGAACATGGTGTTTCAAGGTTTGTTAGAGAAAAGTAAATTGCAATTTCAATCTATTAAGAATGATTTACCGAAAATAATTGAGCTTAATAAGGATAAAAATAGCAACCAAATGCTATATGAGCATAGTTTATTATTAGAAATGAAAGGGCAGTACATACACGGATTAGAATACATACAGTCAATTGAGAAACAAGATTGGCAGCTATATTGGGATGAAATCGAATTTAAAATTCTTCGGTATCCGCAAGGCTTACTGACATTAAAGGTTCATACATTAAGTACAAGCGACAAGGTATTAGGGTTGTAAATGAAAACTACATGGCTTCTTTTAATGTTAATGATTGTCGCTTTTTCATCAAGGGTTATGACTTCTCAATATGATCCTATGGCACCACCTGGGTACGGAAATGTAATAAATGAAAAACCAAAGAAAATTGAAAAAAGAAAAGAACATTATCATTTGCGACAAATATTAGTTAGAGAAAACGGGAATAGAGCCGTGATAAATGGATACGTTCTTAAAGAAGGTGAGTACATTAATCGCGCTAAAATTATCAGTATTGAAACCAATAAGGTCACGCTCTCGAAAGCAGGTAAATTGTCTGTGATTAAATTAAATGACCCGGTTAAAAAGGTGAGGCAGTAACTATGGTTTGGGCCTTAAGAAAAAACGGATATTTGCTCTTCTTGATCTTCGCGGGCTGTGCCACTGCGCCAGATAAAACCTATGAAGTGAAAGATCAAGCGTTTAAAAATATCCCCAATACCCAGTCACAACTTGAGGTGCCGCAAGCCGCCTATGATGCGCTAACACCTGATATTAATAGCGATATGATCCCTGTGCGATTTGATGTCAGTGCACGAAGAAATCCAGCTAAGGCCTTTTTTATGGGATTAGTGGATGGTTTGGATGTGAATATGGTAGTGCACCCAGATGTTAAGCAGCGTATTACCATTAATTTAAAAAATGTCACTCTTGAAGAAACATTAAAAGCGGTGCGGGATAGTTATGGTCTGCAATATGTACAGACCGCGTATGGTTATCGAATATTACCAAAAGCATTACAAAATAAAGTCTTTCGGCTTAATTACCTCAATGTTTCCCGCCAAGGCAGCAGCGGGATATCCGTTGCCAGTGGTCAAATTTATACGGCGGAAAATGATTCGAACTCCACCAGTGGGCAGGATACAACGGTCACGGCGACGAAACTGGATACCCAAGCCAGTACCGATTTCTGGAAAACCTTACAACAATCGATCCAGATCATGGTGGGTAATGGCAGTGGCAGGCGTGTCATAGTGGATGCACAAGCGGGTTTAGTGGTGGTGCGTGCCTATCCTGATGAGTTGTATGCGGTTGAGGAATTTTTAGAACGTGCAGAACTATCGCTGCAACGACAAGTGATCATTGAAGCCAAGATTATAGAAGTTACATTAAATGATGGATTTCAGGCTGGTATTCAATGGGATTCATTTGGCGCAGGTATTAATGCCTCTTATGCAGATTCGACTAAAGAAGTTGCGGGTTCACAGAGTGCGATCAGCCTTACCAACCCTGATAATCTAGCCGGTATTTTTTCCCTGAGCTTTAATACTTCTGATTTCACCGGTGTGATTCAATTGCTTAAGCGTCAAGGTGAGGTGCAGGTGTTATCGAGCCCACGCATCAGTACCGTCAATAATCAAAAAGCCGTCATTAAAGTGGGAACGGACGAATTTTTTGTAACCGATGTAAGCACCAATACGACCACCACAACCACTACTACCAATACCAGTCCTGAAATCAGCTTATCGCCGTTTTTCTCAGGTATAGCTTTGGATGTTACGCCGCAGATTGGTGATAACAATGAAGTGATTTTACATGTGCACCCAAGTGTTACCGAGGTCGTTGAGCGCAGCAAGGTGATCGAAGTTGGAGGCAGTACATTTGATTTGCCCATGGCGTTTAGCAGTATTCGTGAAACCGACAGCATTATTAAAGCGCGAAATGGGCAAGTGGTTGTTATCGGGGGGTTGTTACAAACCAAAAAAAGCAGAACCGATGCGAAGGTACC
Organism: Bermanella sp.; assembly: GCA_002683575.1. GTDB lineage: Bacteria > Pseudomonadota > Gammaproteobacteria > Pseudomonadales > Oceanobacteraceae > Bermanella. Next base: position 16,971 of record NYTP01000086.1, on the reverse strand, counting down.
CTGGTTATCTAGAATTCCCTTAATAGGTGCCTTATTTCAACAAACCCAGCAAGCCCAAACAAAAAGTGAGCTGGTTATCTTACTTCAGCCTAAGGTCATAGAAAATAACACTTGGAATCAAGAAGTAGACAGTATTAGACGGACATTTCCAAGTTGGCAGCAGCAAGGAGCTTCTAAAAAATGAGCACGGATGCCATGACCCTCAACAAGAACGGCCATAAACCCGACCCAATGAAAATCATGTTGGAAGAGTTTCGACGTTTCTTTCATTTAAATGAAATGCCGTTTTCTTTATTACCCAATACCAATTATTACGTGGACCTTCCATCGCATCAACAATGCTTTTCTATGTTGATGTTTGCAGTGGCAAGTGGCGAGGGCATCATTAAAATTATTGGTGAGGTAGGCACAGGTAAAACGCTATTATGTAGACGTTTACTCAATGGACTCAATGACGATGAGTATTACAGTGCCTATCTTCCAAGCCCCAACTTAAACCCCGTTGAACTTAAGCGAGCCTTGGCAAAAGAATTAAAGGTACCGGACCTTGGCTGGTTAGCCGATGACGAGTTAATGGAAGCCATTAATAAACGCTTGCTCAAATTTGCGCTGAACAATAAACGAGTGGTACTTGTAATTGATGAGGCGCAATCGCTACCAGATGAAAGTATAGAGGCCATTAGATTGCTGACTAACCTTGAAACTGAAAGTGAAAAACTCATGCAGGTAGTTTTATTTGCACAACCCGAACTGGATGAATCGCTAAATAAATATCACTTAAGGCAGTTAAAACAACGGATAACCTTTAGCCAGCGTTTAGAGCAATTAGACCTGAATCATATTCGTCAATATATCCAGCATCGGTTGGCCATTGCAGGTTACAACGGCAAGCCAATCTTTAATGAAGGGGCTATTCGTCTTTTGCATGAATGTTCAAAAGGCGTACCTAGATTAATCAGTATTATTTGCAGTAAGTCTTTACTCATTGCTTTTTCAAAAGGAGAAAATACGGTAACCAAATCCATGGTGAAACGTGCAGTGCTGGATACTGAAAGTATTGATTATCGACCTAAACGGTTTCTTGGATTGATTTAGGGTGCATTATGAGTGTCGTTAATGACGTACTAAATGATTTACATAAACGTCGTAGTCAACAAGACTATCAAAATTGTATTGCATTTGTCAGTGATCATGAGAGTGCTTCCTTTAAGCCAATCTCGCGCTATGTTTGGCCTGCCCTAGCGTTATGTTTAGCGGCCTGTAGTGTGTATATGTATTTCTATCCTCCATTATTGCAGTCAGTATCAAACTCGCAATACGTCCCTATATATAAGCAAGATAATGACTTTATTAAGCAGTCGGCCAGTAAACCATTATCATCACCGTTATCTACGAATACTGACGAGCAGGTTATTTATAAATCACCTGTACTCGTACCAACCATACCTACTTCGAACCAAGAATTTGCCAATACCTTAACGACAGAAGATGTATTGAATCGAGCCATGCAGTCAAGGCAAGAATTTGAGGCCAGTGAAAAAAATATTATAGACAAAGCGATCATCAATCAAAGTGACATACCAGTGGATCAGTCTGCAAAACAGCCAAATGCGACGGCTGACACCCTTCAAAATATACCACTCGATCAGTCAATTAATAACGCACCTCTTCAGATGCCAATTAACAATAGTCAACCGTTGGAAAAACCAACATTAGCTGAAGTGGTAAAAAAAGAAACACCTGATAAAAAGATCAACCATCAAACTCGTATCAATAACCGCTCTCAAGATGAAGCGATGATCAAACAGTTAATGGCGAGCGAACCTGAAAAAGTTTGGCCGTACGTACAAACAATATTATCGCAATCGAATAATAAAATTGACTTGATGGCGCTGGGTGCTCAAGGCCAGCAACGTAGCCATCAATACAGCTCAGCGCTTTTGTTATATCAGCGTTTATCTCAATTACAGCCTAAAGAAGCTAAGTGGCGAGCAGGTGCGGGCATAAGCCAAGACGCATTGGGGGATAAGCAAAAAGCCCTTAGGGCATATGACGCAGCTTTAAAGTTAAACCCTTTACCGCCTGCGTTAGCGTCATTTGTCTCTACACGCATAGCCTTACTGAAAGGTGCCACTGATGAGTGATCATAATAGTAAGGTCAGGGTTGGTGATTTATTAATTGAAAAAGGCATCATCACTCAGGAACAATTGATGATGGCACTGGATGAACAAAAACGTTCAGGCCGTAAGTTTGGGCGAGCCGTAATTGATCTTGGCTTTGTCAGTGAGGATGCCTTACTACTTGAGTTATCGTCCCATTTTGCAATGCCGTTTATCGATCTCTCAAGGTTTCAATTTGATAGTAAGGTCACCAGACGACTGCCAGAAAGTATTGCTAGACGCTATCGCGCCATTATTTTAATGGAAGAGCAGGACCAATATTTTGTGGGTTTTATGGATCCACTGGATATTCTTGCGGTAGATGAAGTTAAGCGAACACTGAAGAAAAAAATCATCCCCGCCTTTGTAAAAGAGCAAGAGGTGCTTAATGCCATCGACCGAATCTATCGTCGAACAGAGCAAATTGCATCACTGGCTGGTGAACTGGATGAAGAACTTGGACAAAGTGATCTTGACCTAGATGCATTATTGGCCGAATCCGATGCCAGTGAGGCGCCGGTTGTTCGGCTATTACAAAATATATTTGAAGATGCCGTACAAGTGAACGCATCGGATATTCATATCGAGCCAGACGAAACCGTTTTAAGGGTACGTCTAAGAATTGATGGTGAGTTACAAGAGCAAGTAATGAAAGAACGCCGTGTAGTGAGTGCATTGGTCAGTCGCTTAAAAATCATGAGCGGTTTAGACATAGCCGAGAAACGCTTACCACAAGACGGCCGTTTTAATATCCGTATTTTAAATCGCAGTATTGATGTGCGCTTATCAACCTTGCCGACACAATATGGTGAGGCTGTTGTGATGCGCTTATTGGATCAAAGCCAAGGTCTATTGAATATCAGCTCGTTGGGGATGACACCAACGATTTTAAAGCGCTTTAGAACCTTGATTACTCGCCCACATGGCATGGTGTTAGTCACTGGGCCCACGGGCAGTGGTAAAAGTACCACCCTGTATGCGGCATTAAATACATTAAATGCAGAAAATAAAAAAATCATTACAGCAGAAGATCCTGTTGAATATCGCTTGCCTCGTATTAATCAAGTACAGATCAATACAAAGATAGGCTTAAGTTTTTCAAAAATTTTACGGACTGCTCTACGACAAGATCCGGATATTATCTTGATTGGTGAGATGCGTGACACTGACACCACAGAGATAGCATTACGCGCGGCGATGACGGGTCACATGGTGTTATCCACCTTGCATACCAATGATGCTATTTCTACCGCTATGCGATTAATGGATATGGGAGCCGATGCATATCTTGTTGCATCCAGTTTACGCGCGGTTATTGGCCAACGATTGATACGTAAGGTTTGTCAAAATTGCAAATCACCATACGATCTTTCGCCTCAAGAGAAAAGCTGGTTGATTGGCATCGGAACCGACCCTGAGAAACATACCTTTTATAAAGGAGAGGGTTGTCACCATTGTTCAAATACCGGCTATGTTGGCCGTACCGGTGTGTATGAATTGCTCGAACTTGACGACGATATGCTCGATGCATTAAGGCGAAATGATACTGGGGCATTTATTCGCCTAGCCAAAGCCAGTGATTTATATTTACCGTTATCTACCTATGCTTTAGAGCTTGCAGTTTTAGGTAAAACATCCATTAGCGAAGTCTTTAAAGTGTCGGCAAGCTTAGATGATTCAGCTTTATCGCTTGAGAGCTTAAGGTGACTTATGCCCTTATTTGCTTATAAAGCCAGAGATAAACGTGGCCAGTTACACAGTGGAGAGCAAGAAGCGAGTCAAAAATCTTCTGTAGCTGCGCGTTTAATTGAAGATCGTCTTGTGCCGGTTTCCATCGAAGAGATTACACCGTCTATTAAGCTTGAAGATATTATTAAGCAATATCTTCCAAGAAAGTCTATTCCTCTAGATGACATGGTTTTGTTTTGTCGCCAAATGCATGCGCTGACAAAAAGCGGTATTCCTATTATGCGTGCGGTATATGGCCTATCTGAAACCAGTAATAATGAAGTTTTGAAAGAAATTCTTCAGGAGGTGGGTAATGCGCTGAGTCGAGGCAATACTCTGAGCCAGGCACTGCATAGTCATGAGTATTATTTTAGTCCTATTTTCATCAGCATGGTGCATGTTGGTGAAAGCACCGGTAATTTAGATCAGGCATTTTATCAGTTAGTGAACTACCTTGAGATGATTCGTGATACCAAGAAGAAAGTCTCTGCAGCGTTACGGTATCCAACCATGGTGATTACATCGATTGTTTTGGCTGTGATCATGGTCAACATTTTCGTGATCCCTAGTTTTTCAAAGGTCTTTGATAAATTTGGTGGTGAGTTGCCATTTGCGACTCAGGTTTTATTAGGTACCTCTAATTTTTTTATTGAGTACTGGTGGTTAATGGCGATGATATTTGCCATGGCAACTGCCGGCATTATTCACTACGTCAAAACCGATAAGGGTGCACTGCACTGGGATAGGGTGAAATTAAAATTGCCCATTATTGGCGGTCTATTAAATCGTATCTGTTTATCTCGTTTTACGCGTACATTTTCTATGTTGTTTGCGTCTGGTGTTCCGATTCTTCAAGCTATCGATGTGAGTGCTGAAGCCATTGGAAATCTGCATATAGAAAAAAATGTTAGAGAGATGCGCTCCGGCATTGAGCGGGGTGAGTCACTATCACGTACGGCAAACAGCTCAGGCATGTTTACACCCTTAATTTTACAAATGATTGCAGTGGGCGAAGAGAGTGGCGCTCTTGATAGTCTATTGCATGATGTAAGCGAGTTTTACGATGAAGAAACAGACTTTCAGGTACAAAGATTAAGCGGTGCTATTGAGCCGATTATGCTGTTTTTTATGGGGGTCATGATATTGGTTTTGGCGTTGGGTATTTTCTTACCGTTATGGGATTTAAGTGCAAGCGCACGATGAGGTTGTGAAACAGATGAAATCAAAATCGAGTCGTGATTCAGGGTTTACGCTCATAGAATTAGTCATGGTTATTGCTTTGCTTGCGATTTTGGCCGTGGTGGCATTGCCACGAATGATGGATAACTATGATGATGCACATTACAGCAGTGTGGCTGCGACGGGTGGTGCTTTATCGAGTGCAGTGATGTTGGCTCGCGGGCAGTGGGTTTCCAATGGAGCAAAAGGCGAAGTGGATGCGGTGAATGGGTATGGTAAAAATGATATTGCCACTACCCTAGCCGGTTGGCCAAGTGATGCGCAACGGGGGGCTAACTCAAATCACAGCCCAAACCTAGCCGGAGATGCACAACGTTGCATTCGTATATGGGAATCGCTGCTAGTGAGCAATGGTATGCAGGTATCAGTGCGCATGGAAGATGGTATTAGTTATTTAGTCAGCGCATCTCAAACCAGTTTATGCGTATATACCTATCAACAGAATAATTTTAATAGCCGAATCGAATATGATTTAAGTACAGGTTCGGTGCTTACAGTTTTGAAATAAAAAATATGAACTACACTGAGTATTGTAATGAAGGAAAAGGCTAACGACCTGACTTATGTTAACGGAGAGTAGTATGCAGCAAACCACCAAGACATTTAGCTATCACACCCGCCAGTCGGGTTTTACTTTGATCGAACTAATTATGGTTATTGTGATTTTAGGGATCCTCAGTGCTTTTGCACTGCCTAAATTTGCAGACTTTTCAGATGATGCTGAAGCGTCAAGCTTGGAGGGGGCTCGAGGCGCGGTAAGGTCAGCCTCTGCTATTTCTCATGCTGCTTGCCTAGCCGATTCAGCCTGTAATGCTTCTGGAGCCACATCCAGCACAGTGATCGAAGGGGTAACGGTTGATATGGTTTATGGTTATCCAGATAAAGCAGGTATCCAAAATGCGGCCGATTTAGATGGCTACACCATTACACCGGGTGCTGCGGCAGATCCCTTGATTATTGCGGTTGAAGGTGACGGGACCCCCTGTTTTACCTACACAATTGCAAGTATTTCCGGCACGGTTATCACGGCACCGGTTATCAGTGCGCCATTAACTTATGATAGTACGGCAGCGACCTGTAGTTAGTGTTCGATGATGAAATCAGCAAAAGGCTTTACATTAATTGAGCTAATTGTTGTGATTATTTTACTCTCCGTTCTAGGTGCAGTGAGTATTGGTTTATTCTCTGCACCGTCTCAATATGCGGTTAAGTTAGCCGCTGACCAATGGCTCTCACAATTTCGCTTTGCTCAACGTTTAAGTTTTTTAAAACAAAGCGTGAGTGAGCCTGTTGCTCTGGTGGTTAATCAGTCGAGCAATAACTGGAATAGCGTGACGCGCCAAGGCTCATCCACACTTAATACGTTTAATATCGAATACGACTCAGTGAGCGTGCGAGAATCGTCTTCTGACTTTACTAGCCCATGCAGTGCTTTGCCAAACATGGCATTCCCCAAAACATTTTATTTCGACGGTTATGGTAATGCAGTGGATGCAAGCCGAAATCAACTTAGTACAAACCAGCGTATTTGTTTGATTGCAACCAATACCGTTGAATTGTGCATTAGTCCAAGTGGTTATGCGTATGAAGGATCGTGCTTGCTCTAAGCCTAAGTATGCCCGTCAATCGGGTGTCACGCTTGTTGAATTAATTATTACCATTGTCGTATTGGGCATTGCCTTATCGACTTTAGTATCGGCATTAAGTGAAGGTGTTTCTCAAAGCGCTACTCCACTGTGGGAATCTAAGGCTCTGGAATTACAACAAGCTTATCTTGATGAAATCTTGGCGATGCAGTTTGATGATGCCGGGGCAGCTGGTGGCGGTGAAGTCAGCCTCGCCGACGCCCCATGTGTGTTATCTACCGAAGGTCAGAGTCGACCACTATTTGATGATGTTGATGATTATCACAACCTAACAGACCAGCCGCCGGTATTAATAGAGCCTGGTATTGATATGTCACAGTACGCGCAATATGCCGTCAGTGTGCAAGTGGCATGTGCAGGCAGTGATTTGGGTTTATCTGAAAACCGTTTAGCAAAGCGAATTTTAGTGACGGTGACAGCTCCGGGCGGGCAATCACGAAATGTGGCTGTTTATAAGGGTAACTTTTAACATGGCCATTTTATTTTCTAATCGAGCCTTTTTAAAAGGGAAGTTAACGCATTATAAAAAAAACAGAGCGTCTGGTTTTACCCTAATCGAAATTATTATTGTCATTGTGATTTTATCTGTGTTGTCCATTGGCAGTGTGCAGTTTATTAGTTTTAGTGCACAAGGCTACGTGGATACTGCTAGACGAGGTGCATTGGCTTCAACCGCGAATATTGCAAATGAAAAAATGACTCGACTCATTCGTGAAGCATTACCAGGCAGTGTGCGTGTGAATAGCACACAGTCTTGTATTGAATTTATTCCTATTATTGGTGCGACTTCTTATTTAAATGCGCCGTTTGATTCGGCTGAAACCACCGTCAGTGCAGTAAATGTAGACAATCTATTAAGCAATAGCGGTCGACTTGCCATTTACCCTGTGGTATCCAATGTGAATGAATTATATACCCTCTCTGGCAATAAAGGGTATATCAGCACGCAAACGGTGAATGGCGTGGTGGTCGGTAATGAAGTGACCTTCACTTTTGATGCAGGTGCAAGTTTTCAATTTGAAAGTCGCTCGCCGCAAAAACGTTTGTATATTATTGATCAACCCAACACCTTTTGCCAAATTGGCAGCAATCTTTTTTATTTTCACAATTATGGCTTTGTAGGAGACATCGCGAATTTATCGGCAAGCTTACCAACAACCATTAGCGGTCGCCTACTGATCGCCAATCAATTATCCCCAGGCTCATTACGCTTTCGTTATCTGCCTTCTTCACTGCGTCGCAATGCCATAGTCAGTTATGAGTTAGAACTTCGAGGTGCTTCCAATCAAGCAGAAGTCATGGTGATTAACCAAGAGGTACAGATAAGAAATGTGCCCTAGCTTACGTAAACAAGGTATCTCAACGCTTCATGCAAACTCTTGCTCTCGACAACGTGGGTTGGGTTTACCATCGGCGCTTTTTTTGATTCTAATTATGATTTTAATCGTGGCGGCCATCAATCAGTTAAATGAAATGAGTGCCGCAGCCTATGGGCGTGAGTGGTTAGGAATACGTGCTTTTTATGCCGCAGAATCCGGCGCGCAATTATCTGCGGTATATGTATTAACACCTGAGATCGCACCAGTGTGTGATGCTAATTTTATCAATAATTTAAACCTAACAACCTTTGGTTTGAGCGAGTGCCGTGTCAATGTGGCGTGTGATGAAATGATCGTTCAAACCAATACTTATTTCACATTAACCAGTACCGGCACCTGTGGAACGGGAATAGATACCGCTACTCGTGCGATACAAATCAGGTTAGCACCATGAAGCTTATTGGATTTGTTTTTATGCTAATGACCTCGTCGCTGGTTTATGCTGATGTTTTTTTAGATGAATTTTCTTCCAGTAGTTATAGCAACCAAGATGGAGATCAATTGTGGTCCGGTGATTGGATAGAAACCGGCGACGACGGTTCGCCGTCTTTTTTTGCACCGGGAAGTAACATCAGTGTTTTCATTGGCAGTTTGATAATGAGTGGCGGCGATAACTTTATAGAAAGGCGGTTAAATCTAGCGGGTTATACTCAAGCGACTTTGGAATTTGATTATCAAGAGTTGGGTTTCGATACCAATGGTGATCGCATTGATATTTATGTGACCTCAGGTATGACCTGGGTGCTAGTTGGTCGGCTAAGAGGCGCAGACTTGAATAGCGGCCGTTTTAGTGTGGACATTAGTGCGTATATTTCGAATAACACCGGTATTCAGCTGCGCACCTCAGATGGCTTGGGAGACAATGATTTATTTTTAATAGACTACATAAGAGTGGACGCGTCACCTAATCGAAGTAATCAACATATTAGTATTAGCCATGATGGTAGCGCTGTAAGTTGTGTGGCGGAAACTATTACCTTTTCGATTCATGATAATCTGGATCAGCTGATTCCAACTTATACCGGCCAGATTACTGTCTCGGCACGTCAAGTTGCCACCGGACTTACAGGTGGTAGTTGGGCGCTCGCCAGCGCCGCAAACCCAGCCAGCTTTATCGATAATGGTGATGGTACGTTTAGTTATACTTTGACCGCCGCCGATAACGGCCGCTTTATAATGCAGTATGTTTTTAAACAAGAGGGCGTCATCAATTTTGATACCGTATCCGGTTCATTGACGGAGTTTCCCACCGAAGACCCTGATCTTACATTTGCGGCCACATTTTTGAGTGAGGGTAACTTTAGAGATGAATTTTCAGAAGTGGGTAGCAATTATCGAGATCGGTTTGATAGCGTGAGTTACAGCAATAATGACGGCGCTTTATCTTGGACCAGCAATTGGATTGAAACCGATCGTATTGCTGGGGGCAGTCCTTCAACAGGGGATGTGAGAATTACGTCGGGGCGTCTTGAATTAACCGGTAATAACACGACATTTCCCAATTTAGTGCAAAGTGCCGCAGAACGAGAGGCCGATTTATCCTCCGCTACCACGGCTACTTTACGATTTACAATGCGCAGCACATCTGTTGAAGCAAATGATGTGGCATCTGTTTCAGTATCTTCTAATGGCGGCGCAAGCTGGGTTGTATTGGCGACCTATTCTGACGATATCAGTAACTTTCAACCGTTTAGTTTTGATATCTCACCTTATATTTCAAGTAATACGCGCATTCGTTTTCGCATTGAAGATCAAAGTGGTTCAACCTGTTGTTTTGGCCCAGCGGATGAAATCTTACAAATTGAAGACATTCAAATTATTACCAATCCATCCGGCAGTTTTAATAATAACGATGGCTCATTGAGTTTTTCAAGCCCCTGGGTTGAAAGTGATGGCACCGGGCCTGGTAACGGGCCGGTGAGCATTTATTATGATGCCTTATATTTATACGGGACCAATACTGAGGTGACCAGTCTTGCTCGGGCCATGGATCTTTCACCTTATGATGATGCGCTTTTAACATTTGATTACCGTGCCATTGGCAACATAGACACGGATGATCAAGTACAAGTACAAGTGAATGATGGTAGCGGCTGGACGCTGCTGCAGACTATTAGCGGTAATGTTTCTGGTTCAAGTAGTCTTAATTTACAAGCCTACCTTTCAAGTAATACACAGATTCGTTTTTTGATTGACGACCCTGGTATTGGCGGAAATTGTTGCTATGACAATAACCAAGAAGTTTTTCGAATTGATAATGTGAATGTTGAAGTATTTCAAATATCCACCTGCAAAGGGGCCGATCATTTTTCCATTATTCACAGTGGCTCAGGGGTAAATTGTGAGGCGGAGCAAGTCACGATAGTAGCCAAAGATGCAGCGGGCAATCAAATTTCGGATTACGACGGTGAGATTACTCTTTCGACGTCAAGCGCTAATGGTGATTGGGGCCTCAATAGCGGTTCTGGTCTTTTTAATGGTGTGGGTGTTGATGCTGGTTCCGCTACTTATGAATTTTCTGCACTAGATAATGGCGCGGTGATATTGAATTATTTGAATACCCATGTGGAAACCATCAGCATCAATGTAGAAGATAATCTGGGTGTCACTGAAACCAGTAATAACGCAACGGCACTAGATGACCCTGCACTGATCTTTGCCCGTTCAGGATTTAAATTCATATACGGTACTGGTACACCCCCGGTCAGTGAGGACATTCCTGTTCACACATCGGGCAGGCCTTTGAATCAATCCCTTTCATACGAGCCGTTGAAGTTACGCGCCATTACCACTGATTTGGACACAGGGGTTTGCACTGGGTTGTTTACAGGCCCGCAAACCATAGACCTTGCTTTGCAATGTAATACGCCGGCTAATTGCAGTGCCAGTAACGCCTCGCAGTTTTCAATATCCGGTACAAACCTAGCCAAAAATACCAGTGCAGGGGTTAGTAACTATACTGCTGTTATGCTCAATTTTTCGAGTAATAGCACCGCCGATTTATCCAATAGTATTTATAGTGATGCGGGCGCGGTGGCATTGCATGCACGTCTAATACAGGCAGGTGACAACATACTCGGCTCTAGTCAGCCTATGGAGTTTACCCCTGCTGGTTTTTGCACCACCACTAGCGAGCCTAACTTTACTTGTACGGGGCCTGACTACTGGAATTGCAGCCGCTTTAAGCAGGCGGGCGAAGATTTTAATTTACAGGTTACCGCACAAGGTTGGCGCAATGATGGCGATGGTGACTTTTGTGATAATAATTTTGTGTTACCAAACTTTAATCACTCCGTGAGCTTAACGAATAACCTCATTTCACCTGTCGCAGGTGAGCCGGGCAGTTTGTCCTTAAACACCGTACCTTTGTTGTCTGGTCAATTTGACGGGGTAATGAATTGGAGTGAAGTAGGTGTCATGAACATAGAGGCAGGGGGGAATAATTATTTATCCCATGTATTAGTGACGTCACCATCCCATGAATTTGGTCGATTTTATCCAGCTGATTTTTTTATTAGTAACCTTAGCCCAGGCAGTTTTGCTAATGCCAATACGGGGTTTAGTTATGTAGGGGAACTGGATGCGGCGGGTTTAGGCGGTATTGAATATTCAAGCCCACCGCAGTTTGATTTTGTGGCTCGTAATCTACAAGGGTCAACGGTTAAAAATTATGTGTTAGGCAGTTTTAATAAAAACCCGTTACCCGTCATCAATACCACCACGGCAATTCTGGGCGCCGACGGTTTAACGGATTTAAGTGTCACCGCTGGTTTTAATAATCCAACTACGAATTACGATAGTGCCACGGGGGTTTTTCGTGTGAGTTTAAGTGCCGATGATCACTATCGATATGACCATGAACTTAACGCTATGGTGGCGCCGTTTATTAACGATATTCAAATTAATATTAATGATTATGTGGATGACGATGGCGTGAGCCTGTCGAATAACCTTGCAATTAATCCTGTGGGGCAAGAAATTCGTTTTGGTCGCTTAGTTTTATCGAATGCCTACGGCCCTGAAACACAATCGTTAACCCATCAATGGCAAACGCAATATTTTGATGGCAATCAATTTGTGAATAACTTGGATGATAGCGGTACGCTTTATGATCTCTCTGGTATCGGCACCATTACGGTGACGGATATAGGGAGCGCCAGCGATCCGTTTTTATCCACAGACTCTAGTGCCACCGGTGCGTCAGGGGACACGGGTAACTTCATGGGTGGTGTGATCAATGTGATTTGGTCTGCGCCGATTGGTGGGCGTTATGGTCAATTTCGTTTTCCTTACGCCAGCCCCAACTGGCTCCAATACGATTGGAGTGGTACGGGATTTGAAGACCCTCAAGCGGAAATTACTTTTGGTCAATACCGTGGCCACGACAAGGTGATTTATTGGAAAGAGGTGTATTACAAATAGAGTGGATGGCGAGCTGGTATTAATGATGACACACTAAAAACCACTCGAAGCCCAATAGGGTTCGAGTGATTTTTTATATGGGTTATTCCATTTCTTCTTCTTCAGTGGTTTCTTCCATACCCAATTCTTTAATCTTACGGGTCAAGGTGTTGCGTCCCCAGCCTAATAAAATTGAGGCATCGCGACGACGACCGGCAGTATGCTTGAGCGCGGTTTCGATCATGATGCGTTCAAAAATAGGCACAGCGGTATCCAATACACTTTTCTTACCTTGCGCTAATTGTTGATCAGCCCAGTTACGTAATGCTTGTTCCCAGTTGTTGCTGGTAGTGGCTTTTTCTTCTTGGTTTAAAAGCTCTGGTGGTAAATCATTAATGTGAACTTCGCGACCAGATGCCATCACTGTAATCCAGCGACAGGTGTTTTCTAATTGGCGAACGTTACCTTGCCATGGCAGGGTGCACAGATATTCTTCGGTATCACTTTTTAACACCTTGGCTTCAACACCTAACTCATCCGCTGCACGGTTTAAGAAGTGGTGTAACAAGCGTGGCACGTCTTCGCGGCGTTCAGCAAGCGCTGGCAAATGAATACGAATAACATTTAGGCGGTGAAATAAATCTTCACGGAAGCTGCCCGCTTTTACTAAACCCTCTAAGTCTTGGTGGGTTGCGGCAATGATACGCACATTTACTTTAACTGGCGTGCTGCCACCGACCCGATAGAATTCACCATCGGCTAATACACGTAATAAACGGGTCTGTGTGTCCGCTGGCATGTCACCAATTTCATCTAGAAATAGTGTACCGCCATCGGCTTGTTCAAAGCGTCCACGACGTTGTCCGCCGGCGCCTGTAAAGGAGCCTTTCTCGTGACCAAATAGTTCGCTTTCGATCAAGTCCTTTGGAATCGCGGCCATGTTTAATGCCACAAAAGGATGCTCGCTTCTTGGGCTGTGTTTATGTAACGCATGGGCGACGAGCTCTTTACCCGTACCGGATTCACCGTTAATCAAAACCGTAATATTAGAGTGGCTTAAGCGACCGATGGCACGAAACACTTCCTGCATGGCCGGTGCTTCACCGATTATCTCGGTATGCTGATAAGGCTCAGCAGGTTCAGCTTGGCTCACCGACATGGTTTCATGTTTGTGTGCAATGGCGCGTTTAATCAGGCTAACCGCTTCGTCCACATCAAACGGTTTTGGTAAGTATTCGAACGCGCCTTTTTGATAAGAGGTTACCGCGCTGTCTAAGTCGCTGTGCGCGGTCATAATGATCACAGGTATATTAGGGTCAACTTGGTGAACTTGATTTAACAAAGTTAAGCCATCAACCCCAGGCATGCGTACATCACTGATGATGGCATCTGGAATTTCACGGTTGAGCGCGCTGATAACTTTGTCGCCATTTTCAAATGATTGGCTTTCAATATTGTCCTGCTCCAGGGCTTTTTCTAATACCCAGCGTATAGAGCGGTCGTCGTCAATAATCCAAACTTTATTCATGGCTTAGTCCCAATGTTAAAATATATTTTTCTGCGGTTGAGCGGCGTAATCATCTTGATTAAGTTCTAACGGCAGATAGATAGAGAATTTTGTTTTACCTGGTTCACTATCACATTCGATAATGCCCTGGTGCTGATTAATAATGGACTGTGCGATGGATAACCCTAATCCTGTGCCCTCTGCTCGTCCACTGACCATAGGAAAAAATAAACTTTCTCGGATGTTTTCTGGAATACCTGGGCCGTTATCCATAATGCTCATATGAAGCACTAAGCGATGCTTGGTGTGCCCAATAGTGAATTGACGAATGGCCCGAGTTCTTAAGGTGATGGTTGGGAATTCATGTTCACCTTGTTGAGCTAACAGCGCTTGCATGGCATTACGCGTAATGTTTAAGACCACTTGAATGAGCTGCTCTTTATCCGCTAAAAATTCAGGAATACTTGGGTCATAGTCCCGTCTGATTTTTAACGCACCATCGGCTTCCACGCTGATTAAACTATGTACCCGCTCTAATACTTCATGAATATTGGTTTCGATGCGCTCAAGTAATTTATTTGGCCCGAGCATCTTGTCCACGAGATTTCTTAAACGATCCACTTCTTCAATAATGATATGGGTGTATTCTTTAAGTTCGTCTCTTTCTAGCATGCGTTCAAGTAGTTGTGCGCTACCACGAATGCCGCCCAGAGGATTTTTGATCTCGTGAGCCATTCCCCTGACCAGTGTCTGGGTAGTGGCTTGAGCGGTAATCAATTCTTCTTCACGGCTAATACGCAATAAGCGATCCCGTGGGTGCATTTCAACCACTAAACAGATGGTGGTTTCAAACTCCACAGGGCTGACGCTGTAATCCAGTGTGATGACCTGTTGATTCATCAGGCGAACTTCGGCTTCACGTTTAGTAAAGGAGGTCTCTTGTTCTAATGAATTTTCAAGAGTTTGCATGTCTTGGTGTATATCAAGAAACACAGCGCCTGCGTCCATGCCAACGCAGCGGCGACCGCTCACTTGCAGCAGTGCTTCTGCTGCGGGATTAAGGTAGCGTACCGTTAATGCTTCATCCAGCACTAAGATAGAGCTGTCTAAATGATTGATCAGTTGTTTGTAAAAAACGAAATCGGCCATAAAATACTTTTCCTAAGTAGTGGCCTTGAAGCAAGAAGCAAGCCATATTGATATTGCACTGAAATAGCCGAGCAACCCCATAAATACAGAGCTTTTCGGCCTACAAAAGGT
This sequence comes from Bermanella sp., assembly GCA_002683575.1. Lineage (GTDB taxonomy): Bacteria > Pseudomonadota > Gammaproteobacteria > Pseudomonadales > Oceanobacteraceae > Bermanella. The sequence goes on along the minus strand of NYTP01000086.1, from coordinate 1,651 downwards.
GCGAGGCACTAACTTGCTTAATACTATAGCACCATATTGGTGCGTAGTGGTCTTATTAGGTGCGAGGGCGATTTAGAATAGAGGGGCGCTGGACGTGGATGCGTCGCTTAGGGCTGGATATTAAGAGTCGCCCTTGGTCTTTGATCTGCACCTGAAGTAGGTGAGAGCCGCGGTTTAGGTTGTCTAGTTGAAATTGGAGCTGGGCACCTGTTTCGATAGGTTGGCCATTTAACAACAGAGTGATTTGATGTTTTGGTTGCAGTTCTGGCTGGATATGCAACTGAATGGTGGCCTTCCCTGCGTGACCTGAGGTGATCATGTGGTCTTCTTTGGGGCTAATAATCTCTAATAGCTCATAGCCTTTGAAAACACCGGATGCTGGTTGTTCGCTACTTTCTTCTTTTTGCACCACTTTGGGCATCTTTATTTCTTGCAGGTTAGGTAGCTGCGCCTTGTCCGCGTTGGCGGGAGGCTCATCTCCGTATACACGAATACCTTGCTCGTTTATCCAAGTGTAAACCTGAGCGTGAGCAAAAATTGGAAAGAATAAAATCAGTAATAAGGTTTTCATAGGAGGCTCTCTGTCATGCTCTCTACTGTAGCGGGTTTTATGGTCACTTGCAGGCTTATTTGTGTGAATTGAGAGCAGGTTACCATCACTTTATAGGCTAGTTGTCAGGTTGAAAAATGAGATTGGAAGTAAGTTTAAGGTGCTTGGTTTATATCATTGAGAAAAGGTATTTAAGTATAAGCTGGATGTCATCTTTTTAAGTTGGGTTTGTTATGAAGCCCAGTAGTCTAGATCGTACTCAACTGGGTCATGGGTCGAGAGTTGTGTTCAACGCTTTTGTTTACCAATAAAAAAATAGCCCGCAGGCTCCTTTTTCTAAACTCGGTCTGTTATGAAACCCAGGAGCATAGATCTTACTTAACTGGGTCATGGGTCGAGAATTGTCTTTAACACAGCTTTACTTTCTATTTCAACGCATGCGCAAACTGCAGGATTTGCGTCAAGGCGACATTTTTCAGCAAGTTCGCGTGTCTGATTTTCTTATCGAAAAAGACCCCTTATTTGCCCGTATCACATTAGACGATGATGAATATCGACTCTATCAGACCGTATACGACAATATTATTGAAGATCTGCCAAAACCAGATTTGGTGATCTATCTGCAGGCACCTACAGAAACTCTCTATGAGCGCGTACAACGCCGCGGCATCGCCATAGAGCGGCCCATTGAGCAGTCCTATCTACAACAGCTCAATGACGCTTACACCCAATTCTTTTACCATTATGATGACAGCCCGCTACTGATTGTTAATACCAGCGAAATAAACCTTGCCGATGGCGATCTTGATTATTATAACTTGGTGAAATACATGCTTAAGACCACCACAGGGCGCCATTACTACAACCCTCAACCAATTCAATAACCTGCTACAGGGCCAACTGGAGTTACAACTTGTTATCAGTTACGAAACCCAGTAACGTAGCGTTCTTGCCAATTAATAAGTCTAAATTAAGCAATGAAAACCACAACCATCAGCAATCTGAATGCAATGAAAGCAGCAGGCGAGAAATTTGCTGTCATCACTGCCTATGACTACACATTTTCACGTTTAATTGAAACTGCCGGTATTGAGGTTACGC
>NYTP01000085.1 GCA_002683575.1 Bermanella sp. | reverse complement strand
TTGGGGATGGTGCGCAACTGACTCATTACCGTTTGCATAAAGAACATGAAAGTAGCCTGCACTTTGGTGGCGTATACGTAGACTTAAATCGCGATAGTCAATTCAATAGTTATCAGGTGTTATTGGGTGGGCAAATAAAACGCTTTGATGTGTTGGTTAATCACAACGTTGGCGGCAGTCATTGTGAGATGAAAGGTGTGTACTTACCTAAGAACGACCAGCATGTGGATATTCATAGTTATATTGAGCATAAGGCTGCTCACTGTACTACCGATGAAATCTATCGCGGTATCATGGCTGATCGCTCTAAAGCGGTATTTAATGGTCGTATTCATATTCACCCTGATGCCCAAAAAACGCTGGCTGAATTAAGTAATAAAAACTTATTGCTCAGCGATAAAGCTCAAATTAATACTAAGCCTGAATTAGAAATTTATGCGGATGATGTTAAGTGTGCGCATGGTGCGACCGTGGCTCAACTGAATGAAGAAGCGAAATTTTATTTACGCAGTCGTGGTATCAGTGCCGTGCAGGCCGATATTATGTTGAGCTTTGGTTTCATCAACGAACTGTTAGAGAGCATTCCGCTAGAAGCACTGCGTATTTCGCTTCGACCACTTTTGGCGCAGCAGTTCAGTACAGACAAATCTTTAACACAGCATTTACTTGCTGATGAGGTTTAGAGGTAAGCATGGCATTTGATGTAGCGGCGATTCGTGAGCAGTTTCCGATTTTACACCAGCAGGTTCATGATAAGCCTTTGGTGTATTTAGATAACGGTGCCACAACGCAAAAACCACAATCGGTGATTGATGCGGTTAATCACTATTACACCATGGATAATAGTAATGTGCATCGCGGTGCCCATGCCCTGGCGGACCGTGCCACTATCGGCTTTGAAAATGCTCGAAAAACTGTGCAAACGTTTTTAAATGCTCAGCACATTGAAGAAATTATCTGGACCCGTGGCACCACGGAGAGCATTAATATTGTCGCGCAAAGTTTTGGCGCAGGGTTTATTAATGCTGGCGATGAAATCATCATTAGTGCTATGGAGCATCACGCGAATATTGTGCCTTGGCAAATGTTGTGTGAGCGCAGCGGAGCCACTTTAAAAGTGATTCCGGTCAGTGATGCTGGCGAATTGGATATGGATGCGTTTAGCGACATGCTCAACTCAAAAGTGAAACTTGTGAGTGTGGTGCATGTGAGTAACGCCCTTGGTACGGTCAACCCGGTCGAACAAATTATTGAGCAATCCCATGCAGTGGGTGCCAAAGTCTTAATCGATGGCGCACAAGCCGTTGCCCACTTTGAAGTAGACGTGCAAGCATTAGATGCAGATTTTTATGTGTTTTCTGCCCATAAGGTATTTGGCCCAACGGGTATTGGCTGCTTGTATGGCAAAAAAGCATTACTTGATCAGATGTCCCCCGTGCAAGGTGGTGGCGAAATGATTGAGAAAGTGAGCTTTGCAGGTACCACGTATCAAGGTCTGCCCTTTAAATTTGAGTCAGGCACCCCCAATATTTCAGGTGTCATCGGTTTTGGTGAAGCGCTTAAATTTGTTATGTCTCTTGATCGCAAAGCCATGCTGGCTTATGAAGAATCGCTACTGGCTTATGCTCATGAAAAAGCACAGCAGTGTGAGGGTTTGCGCGTGGTGGGAACGGCGAGTAAAAAAGCAGGGGTATTGAGCTTTTTATTAGACGGTGCTCATCCTGCTGATGTCGGTATGTTACTTGATCAGCAAGGCGTTGCGGTTCGTACGGGTCACCACTGTGCAATGCCGATTATGGATCAATTTAAAATTCCGGGAACGGCGCGTGCGTCCTTCTCTATTTACAATACGAAGGCGGATGTGGATGCATTATTCACGGCCATCGAAAAAGTAAAAATGTTTTTATAAACATGCGTTTAAGTTATCAGACTAATTCTCATGTTGAAGGAGGTTGTAATGAGTGAAGTAAATACATTTTCTCCCGATGATATTACTGTCTCCATGACAGAAAAAGCATTGGCCTATGCGCGTAAGCAGTTGAGCAGTAATGATCAAGCGAAAGGCATCGTTCTGGGTGTGAAAAAAAGCGGTTGTTCCGGTTTTAAATACGACCTGCAATTGCTGACAGAACTCAACGGCAACGAAAAAGTATTTCAGCCTGCCGAAGATGTGACCTTATATGTGACGGCTGAAGCGCTGCCGTATGTGAATGGCACCGAAATTGATTACACCACAGAGGGGTTAAACAGCATGATGAAGTTTAACAACCCTAATGCAAAAGATGAGTGTGGGTGTGGTGAAAGTTTTAACGTTTAATACAATCCGAGTTTCTTAGTTTTATATGGACAAGTTTGTCATACAAAATTGCTGAAACCTGTTTAAACGATATTCAATAATTACTTTTATAAGAATTCCAAATTATGGAAAGAAGAATGGTGGTGGCGCAGACTGATGTGCCTGCGCGCTTGGTGCCAGTGGGTACTAAGATCACAATCCCATCGGGTAGCTTTGTTACTTTAACGCAAGCCCTTGGTGGTAACTATACTGTGATCTATAACGGCAATATGGCCCGAGTGGATGGAACCGATGCGGCGGCTTTGGGGTTAGAGGCTGAAACTTTAACGTTTGAATCCGCTGACGGCGATACCATCCGTGAAGACGATATATGGCAAGCCTTAAAAACCATTTATGATCCAGAGATTCCGGTTAACTTGGTGGACCTTGGCTTGATCTACAGTGTGAGGATTGATCAAGACAGTAAACAAGTGTTTATCGATATGACACTAACCGCACCTGCCTGCGGTATGGGGCCAGTTCTGGTAAGTGATGTTAAATATCGTACAGCCTTAGTGCCTAATGTAAAAAACGTGTCCGTTGAGCTGGTGTTTGATCCACCTTGGTCGCGGGAGATGATGAGCGAAGAGGCTCAGCTTGAAACGGGTATGTTTTTTTAACCCTATACTTATTAAGTATTTATAACGCGGCTACGGTCGCGTTTTTTATGTTTAAATCATTGAGTTAATTCAATCATTCTTTACGTTTATTTTAAGTTATCAATCTGCTTAATAGTTGGCTGTGTTTCCCTAGAAATCTGGCAATAAGGGGTTTTCAAAACTCACGGATTACGTCATAGTGTGCCCCGCAATCTTTAAATAAAAATAATAAACATGCAGTCAAAAGCGGGCACCGGCCTTTCATTTGAGCTTTAGCCTTTCAGCTAAGACTGTTGTCTATCACCTAAACTCTAGGGGTAAGAAAAAATGGAAGCATCTTTTTGGGATGGTAAGCGCGCACCGGGTGTGAGCGACAGCATCAGCACAGAACTCGAACAATACAGCTCAGTCGTTGAAGTAATTGAAAAAGCATTCAAAGACTATGCAGACCGTCCTGCGTTCACCAGTATTGGTTATACCGTCACTTACCGGGAAATCGATGAGCTAAGTGCCGCTTTCGCGAGTTACTTACAAAACCACACGAATTTAAAAGCAGGCGACACCATTGCCGTGCAGATGCCCAATACCCTGCAGTACCCAATTGTTATGTACGGTGCCCTGCGTGCGGGTATGCGTGTAACCAATACCAACCCGCTTTATACCGAGCGCGAAATGCTGCATCAGTTCAATGACTCTGGCGCAAAGGCTTTGGTATGCATGGATGTTTTCGCCAAGAGCGTGCAAAACATTAAAGACCAAACTGGTCTAGAAACCGTCATCGTGACCAGCCTTGCGGATATGTTACCAACGGTTAAGCGTACGTTGATCAACTTTGTGATGAAAAACGTTAAGAAAATGGTACCGGCATACAGCTTGCCGGATGCTATTCGTTTGCGTAAAGCCTTGTCCTTGGGTAAGGGTAAGCCTTTCAAACCAGCGCATATGGCAAACCCAAATGACACGATTATTCTGCAATATACCGGTGGTACCACAGGGGTTGCTAAAGGGGCCGAGCTGACCAACCGCAATCTTGTTGCTAACATGCTGCAATCTAAAAATATGCTGCATCAAGTAAACGCCAAAGGCGAGTTACTGAAAGGGGATGGTCAAGCCATTGCCGTGGCACCGTTACCGCTTTACCACATTTATGCCTTTACCGTGCATTTAATGGCCTTGTTTGAGCAAGGTGATCACAGTGTATTAATCGCAAACCCACGTGATACAGAAACATTCATTAAGTTCATCATGCCGTTTAAATTAAATGCATTCATTGGTCTCAATACCTTGTTTGTATCGTTAATGGCTAGCCCAAATTTCAGAAAGCTGGATTTCAGTGACCTGAAAATCACCTTGTCAGGTGGTACTGCTCTAATGGATGACACAGCCAAGCGCTGGAAAGAGCTAACAGGTACAGGTATCTCTGAAGCGTATGGCTTAACTGAGTGCTCACCTGCGGTCACCATGAACCCTGCGGGCGGACTAGAGCGCATGGGTACGGTAGGTCAAGCGGTACCAGGTACGGCGCTTAAATGTATTGATGATCAAGGCAATGAAGTGGCTGTTGGCGAGCGCGGTGAGCTATGCGTGAAAGGCCCTCAGGTAATGAAAGGCTACTGGAAACGCCCTGATGCCTCTAAAGATGCATTCACAGAAGACGGTGAGTGGTTCCGTACCGGCGACGTGGCCATTATTGATGAAGATGGTTTTGTCAGCATCGTAGACCGTATCAAGGACATGATCCTAGTGTCTGGCTTTAATGTGTTCCCTAACGAAATTGAAGCTGTGGTTGCTGAGCACCCTGATGTAGAAAACTGCGCTGTAATCGGTGTGCCTGATGATAAGTCTGGCGAAGCGGTGAAATTGTTTATCGTAACCGATAATGCAAACCTCAAAGCAGAAGACATGAAAGCTTATCTAAAAGACAAGCTAACGGGCTATAAAATGCCACGTCACATTGAATTCCGTGATGAGCTACCAATGACACCTGTTGGTAAGATTCTTCGTCGTGAGCTAAAAGATGAAGAAGAAGCTAAGCGTGCTAAAACAGCCAGCGCTGCATAAGCCGCCATAGCGATAAAAAAGCCGCCAGGGAAACCTTGCGGCTTTTTTGCTTTTAAGTACCCCAGTCCGTAAAATAAGCGCCAATTTCATATTGAGCAAATGCCATGTCCACGCCGGAACACCTCGTTGCTAGCCCATTTGGTTCGAGTATTACCCCAGAGGAAATCATCGATACCCTAAGCTTTTTTGATGGCTGGGAAGAGCGCTATAAATACATCATCGATCTGGGTAAGCAGTTGCCTGTAATGGATGACAGTTTGAAGACCGATGCCCGTTTGATTGCAGGGTGCCAAAGCCAGGTTTGGATTGAGCCTTACTCAGTAGAGGGTAAGTTATATTTTGATGTGGCCAGTGACGCCTTCATTGTCTCTGGCTTATTGGCTGTGGTGATGGCCGCTTACAATAGCAAGACACCAGAGCAGGTGTTGGCCTTTGATATGGATGCCTTTTTTGGTGAGCTAGACCTGTTAAAGCATCTGAGTCCAACCCGAGGCAATGGCCTACGCAGCATGGTGGCGCGTATTCGCCAAGTGGCGCAAGCCGCTGGTTAAGGCGTATATCGGCAGGCTGGGCGCAAAGCCTTGTCCTGTCTTGATTTACAAAGGTGGATGTTGAAAAAACAACCAGTGGTATTTTGGTGTAAATACCGTATAATCCGCGGGTTTTTTGACACATCAGATCCTATTTGGAGATATACAAATGGCCGTTGAACGTACTCTATCTATCGTTAAGCCTGACGCAGTTGCTAAAAATGTAATTGGTAAAATCTACAGCCGCTTTGAAGAAGCTGGCCTACAGGTTATTGCTTCTAAAATGGTTAACCTTTCTGACGAACTAGCTGGCGGTTTCTACGCTGAGCACAAAGAACGTCCTTTCTTCAAGGATCTTGTTGGTTTCATGACGTCTGGTCCTGTAATGATCCAAGTTCTAGAAGGCGAAGGCGCGGTTCTTAAGAACCGTGACCTAATGGGCGCAACTAACCCTAAAGAAGCGGACGCTGGTACTATCCGCGCTGACTTCGCTGAAAGCATCGATGCAAACGCTGTTCACGGTTCTGATTCTGTTGAATCTGCTGCTCGTGAAATCAGCTACTTCTTCAAAGATGAAGAAATCTGCGCACGTTAATCTTAACGTAGTTGCAAATCGTGCCTAGGGAAACCTCGGCGCGCGAAGGGGCGGATAGGGATGCAGTTTACCCTCCGCCCTTTTTCCGTATTTAAGATAGCTAGGTTTTCTGCGCTAGCGAACACGTTTTATAGGTGAACACATGACTAATGAACAAAAAAAGGTGAATCTTTTGGGTTTAAGCCCACAAAAGATGAAAGACTTTTTTGTCGAAATGGGAGAGAAGCCGTTTCGTGCTCAGCAGTTATTGAAGTGGATTCATCAAGTGGGCCTAGAAGATTTTGATGACATGTCCAATGTCAGCAAGGTCATGCGTGACAAATTAAAAGAAATGGCGTGTGTAGAGTACCCAGAGGTTATCTATCACGATATTTCAAAAGACGGTACCCAAAAATGGGTGATGAAAATGCCGGGCGGTTCAAGTATCGAAACCGTTTATATTCCAGAAGGGGATCGCGGCACATTGTGCGTATCGTCTCAAATAGGTTGTTCTCTGGACTGTAGTTTTTGCTCCACCGGCAAGCAAGGTTTTAACCGTGACTTATCGGTTGCTGAGATCATTGGTCAGGTTTACGTAGCGGCAAAGAGTTTTGATAAGCCGGGTGAAAAGCGTGAACGTAAAATCACCAACGTTGTGATGATGGGCATGGGCGAGCCACTTATGAACTTCGATAACGTGGTCGACGCCATGGCATTGATGATGGATGACTTTTGTTATGGTTTATCCAAGCGCCGTGTAACCTTAAGTACCTCAGGTGTGGTGCCTCGCCTTTATGAACTGGCTGAAGTCAGCGATGTCTCGTTGGCGGTGTCTTTGCATGCGCCAAACGATGAATTACGTAATGTACTGGTTCCGATTAACAAGAAATACCCAATCAAAGAATTAATGAAAGCCTGTAACCACTACATGGCCTCATTGCCAGATCGTCGTAAACTCACTATTGAGTACACCATGATGAACAAGGTGAACGATGAAATGGAGCATGCAGAACAGTTGGCCGTTCTGTTGAAAGATACGCCTTGTAAAATCAACTTGATCCCGTTTAATCCGTTTCCAAATTCGGGTTATGAACGTCCTAGTAATAATCGTGTCTATAAGTTCCGTGACTACTTACATAGCCAAGGTTTCATCGTGACGATTCGTACCACCCGTGGTGATGATATTGATGCAGCCTGTGGTCAATTGGTAGGCCAGGTGGAAGACCGTACCCGTCGTAGTGAACGTTATATTAAGTTACGCGACATAAATGATAATTCTCCGTCAGTATAATAAATAGAACCCTATGATGATGATTAAGCAAGTAACCCTGATCGCGCTCGTTATAATGCTAGCGGGTTGCGTCACTGTAATGGACAGCCGTTTTACCAAAAAAGTCGATAACGATAAGGCGGTAGAAACCTATGTTGCATTAGGTGTGGGTTATCTTCGCAATGGCAACATGCCTTTAGCGCGCAAAAAAATAGAGCGCGCCCTTGAGATTGCCCCTGATAGTGCATCTGCACACAGCGCTATGGCCACTTACTGGATTGAGCGCAATGAGATGAATCTGGCCGAAAAAGAATTTAAGATCGCCCTCGATCTGGATGATGAACACAGCCCAACCAATTATCACTACGGCCGTTTTTTATTCGCTATTCGTAATGATGATAAAGGTTGTAAGTTCATCAAGCGCTCCGCTGAAGATGTTGATTACACGGCCCGTGTCTTAGCCTATGAAAATCTAGCGCTTTGTTATGATCACTTTAAACAGCAAAGACTGGCAATGGATGCGTATGAAAAAGCGTGGTCTTTGGATACCAGTAGCACGATCTCTAGCTTGAACTTAGCACGCATTTATTTGCAGCGTAATCGAGCTGATATTGCACAGCGCTGGTTTAGTCGCTTTGAAACCACGTTGCGTGAGCGTCAGTTACCTCATAATGCCGCCAGTTTGTATACCGGTGCCATGTTGGCTAAAGCCAGCCGAGATAAAAACGCACAAGCCAGTTTTGCATTCAAGCTTAAGAAACGTTTTCCCCGTTCAGATGAATACAAGCGTTACCGCGCCAGCCAGAATTGAGTTAATTACCCCTTATGAATAAGCAAGGTCAGTCTCCAATTAAGCGTCGTGTCTCCCGTCAAATTATGGTGGGAAATGTTCCTGTTGGCGGTGATGCACCCATTGCCGTGCAAAGTATGACCAATACAGAAACCTGCGATGTGGCGGCGACGGTTGCGCAAATTAAAGCCCTAGAAGATGTGGGTGCCGACATTGTGCGCGTGAGCGTGCCCTCTATGGAAGCGGCCGAAGCGTTTGGCGAGATCAAGAAGTTAGTCAATGTTCCTTTGGTTACCGACATTCATTTTGATTACAAAATCGCATTACGTGTGGCTGAGTTAGGTGCGGACTGTTTACGTATTAACCCAGGTAATATCGGTCGTGAAGATCGTGTTCGCGCGGTAGTTGATGCGGCGCGTCATCATGGTATCCCCATTCGCATCGGTGTGAATGCTGGCTCATTAGAAAAAGACTTACAGAAAAAATACGGCGAGCCGACACCGGATGCGTTAGTGGAAAGTGCCATGCGCCACATTGATATTTTAGACCGCCTGAACTTCCCTGATTTCAAACTCAGCCTTAAAGCATCGGATGTGTTTATGACCGTTGCAGCGTATCGTCAGATCGCCTCTCAGATTGAGCAGCCATTACACCTGGGTATCACAGAAGCCGGCGGCCTGCGCAGTGGTACGGTTAAAAGCTCGGTGGGCTTAGGTATGTTATTGATGGATGGCATCGGTGATACCTTACGTGTGTCATTAGCAGCGGACCCCGTACAAGAAATTAAAGTGGGCTTTGATATTTTAAAAAGCTTAAAGCTACGCAGTAAAGGCATTAACTTTATCGCCTGCCCAAGTTGCTCTCGTCAAAACTTTGATGTGGTGAAAACCATGAACGAGTTAGAGACCCGTGTTGAAGATATTTTAACACCACTGGATGTTTCTGTGATTGGTTGTGTGGTCAACGGCCCAGGTGAAGCGAAAGAAACCGACTTAGGTTTAACGGGTGGCAGCCCAAATAATTTGATGTATGAAGATGGTGTACCAAGCAGTAAGTTAGATAACGAAAACTTGGTCGATAACCTAGAAAAAATGATCCGCCGTAAAGTAGCTGAAAAAGAAGCTGCAGACGCATCCATCATTGCAAAAGTGTAAGTTAACTTTACGACAAAGAATTTAAGGAAAACATTTTGGCGCAGAAAAATATTCAAGCCATTCGTGGAATGAACGACATTTTACCGGGTCAGACTCAGGTATGGCGTTATTTAGAAGACCAAGTTAAAGCGGTTTTAGATGGCCATGGTTATCAAGAAATCCGTATGCCAATGGTAGAAGAGACTCGTCTTTTTAAGCGCTCTATTGGCGAAGTGACCGATATCGTTGAAAAAGAAATGTACACCTTTGATGACCGCAATGGCGACAGCCTAACGCTTCGCCCTGAAGGCACCGCCAGTTGTGTGCGCGCGTGCGATGAACATCAGCTAATTGCAAACAATGCTCGTCAACGTCTTTGGTATATGGGGCCGATGTTTCGCTATGAGCGCCCACAAAAAGGTCGTTATCGTCAGTTTCACCAAATTGGTGTTGAGACCTTTGGCATGGCCGGCCCAGATATCGACGCAGAGTTAATCGTCATGACTCACCTGCTTTGGCAGCGTTTAAATATTCGTGACAAGGTTACCTTGCAGCTCAATACCCTAGGCAGTAATGAAGCGCGCGCCAACTACAAAGCGGCCTTGGTGGAATACTTATCGGTTCGTAAAGACGAACTTGATGAAGACAGTCAGCGTCGATTAGAGAGCAACCCATTACGTATTTTAGATTCTAAAAACGAGCAAACCCAAGCGTTACTCAATGATGCACCGGATTTCTTTGACTACCTTGATGAAGAATCCGCTGAACATTTTACTCAGCTTAGGGCACTTTTAGATGCGGTTGGCGTCGAATACGAAATCAACCCACGCTTAGTACGTGGCTTAGATTACTACAGTAAAACTGTATTTGAGTGGGTCACCACTGAATTAGGCGCACAAGGTACGGTATGTGCCGGTGGTCGATATGATGGTCTCGTAGAGCAACTAGGTGGTAAAGCGACCCCAGCGGTGGGTTTTGCCATGGGCATTGAGCGTTTAATTTTAATGCTTGAAGCGTTAGATGTGATTCCTCAAGCGGTGCATAACTATTTGGATGTTTATCTTGTGGCGGTGGGTGATGTAACCAGCGCAGCTATGCAAATATCCGCACAATTGCGTGAGCAGCTGCCAAATTTACGCTTACAAATGCACATGGGTGGCGGCAACTTTAAGAAACAAATGAAAAAAGCCAATGAAAGCGGTGCTCAATTCGCACTGATTCTAGGTGAAGACGAAGTGGCCAATAGCCAAGCGGGTATTAAGCCGCTGCGTGACCAATCTGAACAGGTCAGTGTTGCCCATTCAGACTTAGCGGCTTGGTTTGCTCAAGCGCTATAAAAGCAGATTAAATTACGATACAGTCGTTGCCCTTAACGACTGACTTTCATTAGATCAACAGGCATTTGTTCAGCCTTAATTAGAATAAAAATCGGAGCCAAATCATGACCGACATGCGCACAGAAGAAGAACAAGTAGAAGCCATCAAAAATTGGTGGAAAGAAAACGGCAAACAAACCATGGTGGCCCTAGTGGTTGTTCTTGGTGGTTGGTTTGGTTACCAAGGCTATCAAGGTCAACAACAAGCGGCTGGTGAAGCGGCTTCGGTTGTGTATCAAGAAATGCTGTCTTTGCAGGACAGTGAATCTGAAGAAGATAAAGGCCGCCGTGCGGTATTACTTGATCAGTTACAAAGCGAATATGGCTCAACGGTTTACGCTCAATTCTCTGGTTTATTCAAAGCAAAAGATGCAGTGGATGCAGGTGATTTAGCGGCGGCAGCGGCTGAGCTTGAAGTGGTTAAGAGTGAAACGTCTGATGACGCACTGCGTCACCTAGCCACTGTGCGCTTGGCCCGTGTGTACATCGCACAAGAAAAAGTAGATGAAGCATTAACGTTGTTAGCGGCTGATAACAGCACCGCATTCAGTGCCGAATACTATGAAGCCAAGGGCGATGCACTATTAGCCAAAGGTGATCAAGATGGCGCTCGTGATGCATACAGCGAAGCCGTGGTTGAAGCGCAACGTATCGGAGCCAATAACCCGATTTTAAACATGAAACTTGATGATCTAGCGGTGGCTAACTAATGCGTTTATTGGTTGCATTATTGCTGATCAGTTTGGCGGCATGTTCAAGCAATGAGAAAAAAGAACAGCAAGATCTAGGGCCTAAATCTTTAGACGGCATTGATGAAGAAATCAGCCTGTCTCAGCAATGGCGTCACCAAGTGGGTATTGGCATGGGCAAGGCCTATGCTCGCCTACAGCCAGCTATCAGTGGTGATGATATCTACGTTGCCAGTGCAAATGGGTTGGTCGAAGCACTGACTCTGCAAAGTGGGGCAACTGTTTGGTCGACCAATCTCGATACTGAGATTACGGCTGCGATTGCTGTACATGGCTCTAAAGGTTTTGTTGCTACCGCAAATGGCGATGTGATCGCGCTCAATATTAATGATGGTAGCGAAGCATGGCGTAAGAACATTAAAGCTGAAGTACTGTCTGTACCTGTTATCCAAGGTGATGCCCTAGCGTTGCAAACGGTTGATGGCAAGTTGCATGTGCTTGATGTTTCAAACGGCAACTCACGCTGGAGTTATGATAGTAACCTGCCAAATTTGTCGCTTCGCGGTACTTCTCAGCCCATCTTTCATGGCGGCAGTGTGATTGCTGGCTTTGCCAGTGGCAAGGTTGTGGGCCTGAATGCAAAAAATGGCATGGTGTTGTGGCAAGAGCGTATTGGTATTCCAGCGGGGCGCAGTGAATTAGAGCGTCTTGTGGATGTGGATGGGCGCTTACTAGTCAAAGACGACACCTTGTTTGTAGCCGGTTACCAAGGCCATGTGATGGCCATCGATTTGCGTAACGGTAAAACCATGTGGAAGCGTGAAGCCTCAAGTTATCACGGCCCGTTAAACGGCTTGGGCAATATTTATCTGGTATCGGATGATGATCATATCCTAGCGGTTGATGATCAAAGTACCAATGATGTTTGGCTACAAGCAGATTTAGAAGGCCGTCAGTTAAGCGAGCCGGTTCTGTTTGCCAACCACATTGCCGTCACCGACTTCGAAGGTTATATCCATTTGGTTAAACAACTAGATGGCACCATTGTTGGTCGTGACCAACTTGTGCGCCCACCTATCTCTTGGGTGCGCACCGGCAGTTATGGAATGAAGCATCCGTCTCGTCTATTTGATTATGACGATGGCATTCGTACCAGCTTGCTGGCCCGTGATGATTTTCTTGTGGCGATCAGTAACTCAGGTTATCTGAGTGTATTTAAGCTAGACAAGTAACACACGCTTACAAAACGCCCCTGCCGGTAAGCCTGCAGGGGCGTTTTTGCTTTAGACAAAATCAATTCGGCGGTATTTGCTTGGCGCTTTCATAAGCAAAAACTGCTATTATATGTACATATACTTCATAGAATCGCACGCATAATGAATCCTGTAATCGCTCTTGTGGGCCGCCCAAATGTGGGTAAGTCCACTCTGTTTAATCGCCTAACGCGCACACGTGATGCCCTAGTGGCTGACGTTGCCGGCTTAACCCGTGACCGAAAATTCGGCGCCGGTAAAGTGGGTGAACGTGATTATATCGTGGTTGATACGGGTGGTATCAGCGGCATGGAGGTGGGTCTGGATGAAAAAATGGCCGAGCAAAGCTTCCAAGCCATTGATGAAGCGGATGTGGTTTTATTTTTAGTGGATGCACGCTCAGGGTTAACCCCAGCTGACATCATGATTGCCAAGCACCTGCGTACGCTTGAAAAGAAAACCTATGTGGTTGTCAATAAAATTGACGGTTTGAACCCTGATATTGCCGTGCTTGATTTCCATGAGCTTGGCCTGGGAGAGTTGCAAATTATTGCGGCGTCTCATAACCGTGGGGTCAGCTTACTTATGGAGCTGGTTCTTTCGGAATTACCATCCGAATTCGACGTTATTGAAGGCGAAGAAGCGGATAAAAATCGCGGCATTAAAATCTCCGTGGTCGGCCGCCCGAATGTGGGTAAGTCCACCTTGGTGAACCGCATGTTAGGTGAAGACCGCGTTGTGGTATTTGACCAAGCCGGTACCACCATGGACAGCATTTATATTCCATACGAGCGACATGGCCAAAAATATACATTAATTGATACCGCCGGTGTGCGTCGCCGTAAAAGCATCACAGAAGCGGTGGAAAAATTTTCCATTGTTAAAACCCTTCAAGCCATACAAGACAGTAACGTGTGTGTACTGGTCATTGATGCCCGCGACGACATTGTTGAACAAGACCTGACCATGTTGAGCTTTGTATTAAACGCGGGTCGCGCGTTAGTTATCGCATTGAATAAATGGGATGGTATGGAGCTTGAACAAAAAGATTTTGTCAAAAAAGAAATTGAACGTCGCTTAACATTTGCCGATTGGGCTGACATGCATTTTATCAGTGCATTACACGGTACGGGCGTAGGTAATTTATATGACTCAGTGAATGAGGCCTATCAAAGTGCTCACTTGGATATGTCGACTTCCCAGTTAACCCGTATTCTTGAAGATGCCGTGATGGACCATCAGCCACCGGTTGTCGGAACCTCTCGTGTTAAATTACGTTACGCCCACCAAGGTGGCATGAACCCACCAATTATCGTTGTACACGGTAATAAAACGGCGTCTTTAACCGACAGCTATAAACGATATTTAGGCAACACTTTTAGGCGCGTACTTAAAATAAGTGGTACGCCGATTCGCTTTGAATTTAAGTCAGGTGAAAACCCGTTCGGCGATACAAAAGAAGATCGTATCTTTAATAAATCAAAACGCGGTGAGCGCCTCAAACAAACCGACTCCATTCGCCAGGCCAAACGTGACAAAGTGGCTAAGCGTAAGAAAAAAATAAACCGCAAGGGTCAGGCCTAGTAAATACCAAACGCCCTACGGGGCGTTTTTTATGTGTGCTTACCTATGATTGCGAATACCTTAGCAGAGTAACAGTATGACGAAACTTTACGGCCAAGCCGATGCTACTTATCAAGCCGCAGGTGAATATGATGGTATTAAAAAACTGGTGGATGATTTTTACGACATCATGTCGCAGTTAAAAGAATCACAGCATATTCGTCAAATGCATCCTGATGACTTAGAAGCCTCTCGCGATAAGCTCACTCGCTTTTTATGCGCTTGGACAGGCGGGCCACGTTTATACCGTGAAAAATATGGGCCCATTTCCATTCCTCAAGCTCATGCTCATCTAACCATTGGTAGTACCGAGCGTGATGCGTGGTTATTGTGTATGAAACAGGCGTTAGCTAAACAAGATTACCCGCAAGATTTTCAAGACTACATGATCACGCAACTGGCCATGCCAGCTGAGCGTTGCCGTAACGCGGATTAATTCTCTTTCGGCTTGTCTAAAATATAAAACCTGATCATGACAATGATCAGGTTTTTTTTGTGAGTAAGAATTTAATATTGTTAAGCAAACACGCTTACAGTTTGATGGCTCATGACAATGGCTTTACCATTTTCATCCCACATGGTGGCGTCAATATGACTGTAACCATCTTGTGCTTGTTTGATCTTGGCTTCGTATTGCCACCAATGATTGGCACTTGCCGTTTGTGGTGAGTCGATAAAACTCATGCTCCAAGTGAGTGAGCTACCCGCAGCAGGGGCTTTCAATAGTGATAATGTGGCCGGTGGCCATGCGTCTAATAATGCAAGAATTTGAGGCACATTAATTGGTTGGTTACATGGGTCTTTCAGTTTGATCCAGCCACCCATTGTGTTTTGAGTAGAACCCATAAATGGCATGGTGCCTTCGGTAAAACGGTAGTCAAAGTGTTGAGTAAAGTCCGGTGTGACCTTGGGGATAAATGGAAATTCGGCAACACTCTCGGGCGCTTTAGTGGCAGGGGCATCGTTGTAATCAATTTTAATAGTCGACTCACGTGCACCACCAAAGCTGGCTAGCATAACCGCACAAGGGGCATCATTTTGATAGGCGCTAATTTGAACCTGTGTGGCAGACTTACCAGAACGTAAAACAGTTACAATGACATCCATCTCGCCAGGTGCAACTGGTGCCACAAACGACAACATAATAGAACGTATAACACGATCCTGGCTGATCGACGTAGGGATCTTTTCGTACATCATAGCGGCCACTAAACCACCAAAGGTGGCACGACCCTGGCCCCAATTTTCCGGTACGATGACGGTGGTGTCCGTTGTTTGACGAACCTGATCCATTATTCTATTAAAATTCATATTTTTTATCTCGATTGGCAACGATTGAATCATAGATGCTTGTCACTGCGTATGCTTATTTTATGGATAAAGAATACGACGTACAGGCCATCATGGTCTACTTGAGTTTTACTTCTGTGAATCAAACGACTGAGGAACACTTTTAGCCGCCCACTTATCAGGTGGCGAACACAGTGCTTAAACGTTAACTTTTTCTGACTACGCCCCAAGGATACTAAATGTGGATGATCATAGTCTAAGATCGATGCTTTGATGCCTTCCACGAGATCGGGTAAAGTAGGCGCAATCAATCTATAAACTAAAAGAGTCATGTGAATCATGAGCACTCATTCGTTAGCAGGAACGCTACCACCAGCCGATCAACTGGTGAATGTCGCCAAGTTAATCACCGCGTATTACAGTGACAAACCTGATCCAAGCATTGCCGCACAAAAAGTAGCGTTTGGTACCTCTGGCCACCGAGGCTCATCATTTAAGCGCAGTTTCAACGAAGATCATGTACTGGCCATCAGCCAAGCCATTTGTCTATATCGAGAGAAAGAGGGCATTACAGGTCCATTATTCTTAGGCATTGATACTCACGCATTATCAGAGCCTGCCTTTGTTAATTCCATGGAAGTATTTGCTGCAAACGGCGTTAACGTCATGATCTCAGCCGGTGGAGAATACACCCCTACACCAGCCGTATCCCATGCGATTATTGTGTATAACCGTGGCCGCACCACAGGCCTAGCCGATGGTATTGTGATTACCCCATCCCATAACCCACCAGACGGCGGCGGTTATAAATACAACCCAACCAACGGCGGCCCAGCCGATGGTCACATTACCGGCTGGATTGAAAATAAAGCCAATGAATTATTACTAGCCGGTTTAAAAGACATTAAACGCATGCCTTACGAGCAAGCACTGAAAGTCTCAACTACCCACGAATATGACTTTTTAAATACCTACGTGAATGATTTAGAAAGTGTCATCAATATGGACGCCATTCGTGGGGCCAATATTCGTATGGGCGTTGATCCACTGGGCGGTGCAGGTGTAAATTACTGGGGCGCCATTGCTGAGCGTTACAAGCTGGATTTAACCGTACTAAACCAAGGCGTGGACTTAACCTTCCGATTTATGACGCTTGATTGGGACGGCAAAATCCGTATGGACCCCTCGTCATCTCATGCTATGCAAAGTTTAATTGGTTTGAAAAACAAATTCGATATCACCTTTGCTTGCGACACCGACCATGACCGTCACGGCATCGTCACCAATAGTTCAGGTTTAATGCTACCAAACCATTACCTGGCTACGGCCATTGATTACTTATTTCAAAATCGTCCGAACTGGTCAGCGGGTGCTGCTGTGGGTAAAACCCTGGTGAGCAGTTCCATGATCGACCGTGTTGCCAATAAAATCGGCCGCAAATTATATGAAGTACCGGTTGGCTTTAAATGGTTTGCTGATGGTTTATTCGATGGCAGCTTAGGTTTTGGCGGTGAAGAAAGTGCAGGGGCGTCGTTTTTACGTAAAGACGGCAGTGTGTGGACGACCGATAAAGACGGCATCGCCCCAGCACTGTTATCCGCAGAAATGACTGCTGTAACCGGCAAAGACCCTGGTGAAATTTATAAAAATCTCACTGACCTTTTAGGCGAGCCATGTTCAGATCGTGTTGATGCTCCCGCTACGCCAGAGCAAAAAGCCAAGCTATCTAAACTTTCACCAGAGCAAGTCACTTCCGATATGTTAGCCGGTGAAAAAATTACCAATGTATTAACCACGGCACCTGCTAACCATGCCGCCATTGGTGGGCTAAAAGTTACCACCGAAAACGGCTGGTTCGCCGCGCGCCCATCGGGCACCGAAGATATTTATAAAATTTACGCCGAAAGCTTTAAAGGCAAAGATCACTTACAAAGTATTTTTGATGAAGCCCAAGTCTTGGTGGACTCAGCGCTTAAGGCCTAATAACTTAAATTTTGCTTGTCTAAAAGCCAATACTTTTCAGGTTGAAATACCTGCTGGGTATTGGCTTTTTTGTATTCAGAAAATAATAAATATGTGTAGGTCTGGAGCCGAGTGTTGCACAGGAGAGATAATGGTGGGCCCACCTGGACTCGAACCAGTGACCAACCCAAGGATTTATAGAGAGTCGAGGACGCAGCTTACTTATTTGTAAAAATTCTTGAAGATGATAATGGTGGGCCCACCTGGACTCGAACCAGGGACCAACGGATTATGAGTCCGCTGCTCTAACCAACTGAGCTATGGGCCCGCAATGACCCAAGAACTGGGTATTGGAGGTCTTTCTTTTTACCTAAAGATTTAGGCAATAAAAAAGAGCCTCGGATTATAAAGTCCTTGGCTCTCTTTTCATAGTGTTAAGTCTATGATTTTTAGATGTTTTTACTCATCTAAGAACGAACGCAAGTGGTCGCTGCGGCTTGGATGGCGCAGTTTACGCAATGCTTTCGCTTCGATCTGACGAATACGCTCACGAGTAACGTCGAACTGCTTGCCCACTTCTTCTAGAGTGTGGTCAGTGTTCATATCGATACCAAAGCGCATACGCAACACTTTGCTTTCACGAGCCGTTAGACCGCCCAGTACGCCGCGCGTGGCGTCAGTTAGTCCGGTTTCAGTGGCATGATCGATCGGACTTGAGCCGTTTACGTCTTCAATGAAGTCACCTAGGTGGCTATCTTCATCATCACCAATTGGCGTCTCCATGGAGATAGGCTCTTTGGCGATCTTAAGCACTTTACGAATCTTATCTTCAGGCATATCCATGCGTTCTGCCAATTCTTCAGGGGTGGCTTCGCGGCCCATTTCCTGAAGCATTTGACGGCTTACACGGTTCAACTTGTTGATGGTTTCGATCATGTGTACCGGAATACGAATGGTACGGGCTTGGTCAGCAATCGAGCGCGTAATGGCCTGACGGATCCACCAAGTTGCATAAGTTGAGAATTTGTAACCACGACGGTATTCAAACTTATCAACCGCTTTCATCAAACCGATGTTGCCTTCTTGGATAAGATCTAAGAATTGCAGGCCACGGTTAGTGTATTTTTTCGCAATGGAGATTACCAAACGTAAGTTGGCTTCAACCATTTCTTTTTTCGCACGACGAGCACGGGCTTCACCGATACTCACACGACGGTTAATTTCTTTGATATCGACGATTTCAATACCGACACGTTTAGAAACTTGGCCGATTTTCTTCTGGGCGCGTTCTAGGTCGTATTTATTGTTTAATACAGATGGCGCATACGGCTTGTCGCTGTTGGCAAGCTCGCCTACCCATGCAACATTGCCTTCGTTGCCTTGGTAGGATTTGATGAACTCTTGACGATTCATTTTACACTTGCGCGTTAGAATGGTCATAAGCTGACGCTCTTGTGCGCGGATGGCATCAAGGTTGTCACGGGCGCTGCCAACAAGTTCATCGAAGTATTTTGGAGACAGTTTGATCGGTGCAAATAGCTCAGCTAACAGGCCGTTTTCTTTGTCGCCTTGTTTGCTGCCGCGGCCATGTTTTTCGATGGCTTTTTCAGTTTTGCTTAGCTGCTTTTCGATCTCAGCCATGCGGCGCTTAACTTCAACTGGATCTGGACCAGAAGGCGCATCGCTTGTGTCGTCATCATCATCTGCGTCGTCACCAGCTTCTTCTTTCTCTTTTTCTTTTTCAGCTTTTGCTTCTGCTGAAATAGGGGTAGCCGGCACGGGGTCATCATCACTGGCGTCAATGAAGCCGTTAAACACGTCACCAAGACGGTTAATTTCTTCATCCGCCATGGACTCTTCTACTGCATCTAATACAGTACGTACGGCGCCAGGGAAATAAGACAGGGCGGCCATTACTTCACGAATACCTTCTTCGATTCGTTTGGCAATGACGATCTCGCCTTCACGGGTCAATAGTTCAACGGTACCCATTTCACGCATGTACATGCGAACTGGGTCCGTGGTGCGGCCCACATCACTTTCTACAGCTGCAAGTGCCGCTGCGGCTTCTTCCATTGCTGCTTCATCAGTGTTGTTGTCGCCCATGATCATGGTGTCAGAATCAGGCGCAACCTCGGCAACGGTAATACCGATGTCGTTGATCATGCGAATGATGTCTTCTACCTGTTCAGGTGTGGCAATGTCATCTGGAAGGTGGTCATTTACCTGAGCATAGGTTAGGTAACCTTGTTCCTTGCCTTTGGCTATGAGCTCTTTAAGACGGGACTGTTGTGTGGCGGCCATATATACCCTATGTTGTCCTGTACTGTACGCGAATCGAACCCGTAATTATAATCGTCTGGTTACGGGTTATCCAGCACTGATGTGATTAAGTAATTGATAATGGGGTTTTTTTTACCCCTTTCAAGGTGTTTGCCCGGTTAATTGGCGATATTTATCCTGTTCTTGTGGGCTGAGTGACTCGAGCTTTCCACCTGCTTTGATGAGCTTGGTGTGTAAAAGGTTCAAATCTAAGATCGCGCTGGCCCAATGGAACATTTGTTGATCATCTGATTGTAGATGTTTAAAGCCACCTTTGTTGGCGGCTTGGCGAATTAATTTGGCTTTCATGAGCTTGGCTGTTTTCAAGCGTAGCTGGCTCAAGCAGTCGGTGGCAACCTGCTCTTGGCTAAGGTGACCATCGCTGCGATTGTGCTCTTCGGTTAAATTCTTGTATTCCTGATAGTCATTGTCTGTTGCCAGAAGACTCAGTGCATCCAGAAGGGTTTGCTGCGGAGACGCTTGCAATTGTTGGATCAATTTCTGCAATAACTGGCTGTAATGGCCTTCGTAGGTCTGCAAAAATGCAAGATCCCCAAAGCTTTGCACAATGTTAGGCGCATGAAGTATCAGTGCTATGGCTTGTTTGATTAACGGATGTTCAGCAATCTGGGTGGGCGCTTGCGCATATTCATCGTCATGATAACTGGGTGTATCTTGGTATGAATTATCGTCGTGACGAGCTTGAGGCGCAGGAGTTGAAGGTGCTTGGTTTTCACGCTGCTGCTCGCGCATCAGTGTGATGTTTTCTTCTGCTTGACCCATCTCTTTTAAGTCTTGGCTTTCTAGGCGCGTCTCTTCTGCTAAAGCTTGCCAAAATAAACTTTTCAATGCGATGCCTGGGATTTGCTGAATCATAGGGGCGGCTAATTTTGCTAGGCGCGCGCGGCCTTCTAGGCTTTCACTGTCATCAATATCTTGTTTGATGGTTTGCAATAAAAATTCGCTGATGCCTTGTGCATAAGATAGGCGCTGCTCAAAACCGGCTTTGCCTTCTTTACGCACCACTGTGTCTGGGTCTTCGCCTTCGGGTAAAAACATGAAGCGAATTTGCTGGCCGTCTTCCAGTAAGGGCAGTACTAACTCTAAGCCTCGTTTAGCGGCTTTACGACCAGCCGCATCGCCATCGAAACAAAAGACGATCTCGGGTGCGATTTTAAACAGTTTTTGTAAGTGGGTGCTGCTGGTGGCGGTGCCCAATGTGGCTACGGCATAGTGAATACCAAACTCATGCAGAGCGACAACGTCCATATACCCTTCAACGACCACAAAGCGCTTGAGAGGTTGACGAATTTGACGGCACTCGTATAGGCCATACAATTCATGGCCTTTGTTGAATATGCTGGTCTCTGGGCTGTTCAGATACTTGGGTTTGTCGTCACCCAAGGTACGCGCACCAAAGCCAATGGTTCGCCCGCGAACATCCCGAATGGGAAACACCACGCGATTGCGAAAACGGTCATAGCACTTACCGTCTTCTTTGCTGATGAGCATGCCGGTATCAACGAGGCCTTTTAATTTGTCATCATCGGTGGCCAGTGTGCTTTTTAAATTGTCCCAGCCCGGTGGGGCAAAACCGATTCCAAAGAATTTTGCAGCCTTGCCAGAAAGCCCACGTTTTTTAAGGTAATTAACGGGTGCGTCTTTGTCGGCATGGAAGCGCAATTGTTGCTGATAGAACTCACTGGCGCTGCTCATTAAGTCGTAATGGGAGGCGCGCTCTTGTTGCTGCTTTTGTTGAAATGGGCTGCTTTCTTCTTTGGGTACTTCAAGGCCCACGGTGCCGGCCAGTAATTCAACCGCTTCAGGGAAATCGATGTGGTCGTATTCCATGACAAAACCAATGGCGTTGCCTTTTGCGCCACAGCCAAAGCAATAATAGAACTGTTTGTCGGATGCGACGGTGAACGAAGGTGTTTTTTCACTGTGAAAAGGGCAGCAGGCGTGATGGTTTTTACCGGCTTTTTTTAAGCGCACGCGACTATCAACCACATCAACGATATTAACGCGGGAGAGTAAATCATCGATGAAATTTTGTGGGATGCGGCCAGTCACAGGTTTAAACCTATCTACGTTTCACGGTTGTCTACTTATTTCGGCTCGCTAATAAAGGCGCACTCGAAAGACAATTAAGTAAACACATCTGGCTAAGAATGCCAGCTTGATAGGAATCTTGAAAGAGATTGCTAGGCTTTAGGTCGGTTATGCAAAGCTGGCTTTAACAAGCTTGCTCACATCACCCATATCGGCACGACCTTGTACCTGAGGTTTCACTAGCGCCATGACTTTCCCCATATCCTGCATACCTGTTGGATTAACCTCAGCCACTGCTTTATCAACAATGGCTGAAAGTTCTTCCGCAGATAGGGCTTCTGGTAGGAAGTCCTGAATAACGCTCACTTCGTAGTATTCCACTTCAGCAAGTTCTGAACGACCAGCGTCTTCATATTGCTTAATGGAATCACGGCGTTGTTTTACCATCTTATCCATGATGGTAAGGACACGAGCGTCATCCAGTTCGATGCGTTCGTCAACTTCAACACGTTTGAGCTCGGCTTGGATCAGACGCAGGGCTTGAGTACGCGGCTTATCTTTAGCACGCATAGAAGCTTTTACTGCATCTTTTAACTGTTGAACCAGTCCTTGCTCACTCATGTCTGTCTCTCTAATTCAGTGTATGGCTTAGTAAAGACGAGTCATTTTACGCTGTTCGCGTGAAACTTTTTTAGCATGGCGCTTAACAGCAGCTGCTTTTTTGCGCTTACGCTCAGCAGTTGGTTTTTCGAACTGTTCACGACGACGTACTTCAGATAGTACACCGGCTTTCTCGCAAGAACGCTTGAAACGACGTAGTGCTACGTCAAATGGCTCGTTTTCTTTTACTTTAACTTGTGGCATTCAATCTACCCTATGTGTATCAGTTGACTTAGTCGGTGAAAATCACCCACTAGAAATTAATCAGTTTCCTGACGCCGAGTGCTTTGCAGTCACTCAGGCCCTATTGAGGCGGGGGATTCTACTCGCTTTGTTTGCTAATTGCAAAGCTCAGTGGAGTATAGGCGATACTGGGTATTTATGTGCACAACCCCGCGCCAACACTGGGTTCTGGTGTTCTGGCCGCAGGCTGCGTAAAATAGCTGGCGCAAAAAATATGAGGTGAGTATGCGGGTTTTAGCCATAGAAAGCAGTTGTGATGAAACCGGAATCGCTATTTACGATTCTGAGCAAGGGCTATTGTCCCACGCATTGTACAGTCAGGTAGAAATGCACGCCATTTATGGTGGTGTGGTACCTGAGTTGGCGAGCCGCGATCATATCCGTAAGGCTATCCCACTTATTAAAGAAGTGATGACAAAGGCCAATACCACCTCAAGCGAATTAGACGGTATTGCTTATACCTCTGGCCCTGGTTTGGCTGGTGCATTGTTAGTGGGTGCGTGTTTGGCTCGTAGCTTGGCGTGGAGCTGGGGCTTACCCACTCTGGCGGTTCATCATATGGAAGGGCATCTGTTGGCCCCGTTATTAGAAGATAACGCCCCAGAATTTCCGTTTGTGGCCTTGTTAGTTAGTGGTGGTCACACCCAGTTAGTGGATGTAAAAGGCATCGGCCAATATGAGCTGCTAGGTGAAAGCATTGATGATGCCGCCGGTGAGGCGTTTGATAAAACGGCCAAAATGATGGATTTGCCTTATCCAGGTGGCCCTCATATCGCAAAATTAGCCCAACACGGCACACCTGGGCGTTTTAAATTTCCGCGCCCAATGACAGACAGGCCTGGTTTGGATTTATCCTTCAGTGGCCTTAAAACCTTTGCGCGTAATACCATTGCTAAATGTCGAGAAGAGACGGGCTTAACCGAACAAGATAAAGCAGATATAGCACTGGCCTTTGAACAAGCCGCTGTTGATACACTGTCCATTAAATGTAAACGTGCACTTGAGCAAGCAGGACGTAAGCGTTTGGTGATTGCGGGCGGTGTGAGCGCGAATAAATATTTGCGTGAAAAATTACACAGCCTGATGGATAAGCTGCATGGGGACGTGTTTTATCCGCGCCCTGAATTTTGTACCGATAACGGTGCCATGATTGCTTATGCAGGTTGTCAGCGCATGAAGGCTGGGCAAAAAGACAATGACGAAATTGTCATACATCCTCGCTGGCCAATGGATCAGCTTGAGAGTATCTAGCCGGTTGTGAGCTTCTCTTTAGTCGTACTCTTTAATTTATTGAATACATTTTTATTATTTAGCACAGTGAATCCCTAGTTTTAGATTTTTCACTGTGCCCCTTATGGGAAAATTATGGACACAGTTTTTATTGATGGCTTAGAACTAGAGACCATTATTGGTATTTATGATTGGGAGCGCGAAGTAAAGCAACGTGTTCGCATAGATTTACAAATGGCGTGGGATAATAAACCCGCAGCCCAATCAGAAGACATAGAAAAAGCACTTAATTATAAAGCGGTGTGTGATCGCTTGATTGATTTTATATCGGGCAGTGAATTTTTATTAGTTGAAACAATGGCTGAAAACATTGCTGATATTTTAATGAGCGAATTCAGTGTGCCATGGTTGCAGTTAAAACTGGCCAAACCAACTGCCATTCCACAAGCCAGTGGAGTGGGTGTAATGATAGAGCGCGGGAATAAGTAAAAGGATTCCATTTCATGGCTCAAGTTTATGTCAGTATTGGCAGTAACATAGACAAGCAAAAAAATATTTCAGGCTGTTTAGCGGCGCTGGCAGAGCACTTTGGTGCCTTGGTGTTATCGCCCATTTATGAAAGTGAAGCGGTAGGGTTTGAAGGTGATAACTTCTATAACCTGGTGGCTAAGCTTGAAACGCAATTAAGCGTGGGTGAACTAAACGAAGTTTTAAAAGGTATAGAAGATCAATATGGTCGCAAACGTACGGGGCCAAGGTTCAGCGGTCGTACGCTGGATATTGATATTCTTACCTACGATAATTTAATTGGCGACATTGACGGGGTGCAATTACCTCGTGATGAAATTACAAAAAACGCGTTTGTATTGTTACCCATGAACGATATTGCCGCGGATGAATTGCATCCGGAACTACAAGTCACCTATGGTCGACTGTGGTTTTTCTTTGATAAAGAATCACAAAATTTGTGGCAGGTTGAGCTTTAGGTTGTACGAGTCGAGCACTGCTCGCGATAGCTAAAGCCTAATTTGATAACGATGATGTGATGGGCTTTGTTGTTATGGTGAGTGTTAATATTGAATATTAATGGTATGTAATAATTAGAGTGGTTCACCCGCGCGCCCAAAACACTCACTGCGTTCGCGGGGCACACTGGGTGCGGGTTCGTACTGTTTTGTTTTGAAGTGGGTCGAGCATTGCCCCGCGCAAATAGTTAAAGGTGGGCGGTGCCCACCTTACAAGCCACGTCACAACCAGTCTCACATCTAGACGTTTCACATTTAGCTGTAAACGGTTCGTCCACCATCAACGTTAATGATTTGCCCGTTCATGTAATCGTTGTTGCATAAAAACAAAACCGTATCGGCAATGTTATCCACACGCCCCATGCGCTTCATAGGAATCTTATTCAAGATATCGCGCTTTGCATCATTACTCATATTGTCTTCTTGCTCTGGCCATAATATGGCACCGGGGCTGACGCCATTGCAGCGAATATGATGGCCCTCATCTTTGGCCAAAGAAAGGGTCAAGCTTTTTAAGGCTGCCTTGCTGGCACTGTAAATAGGATGCTGTTCAAGGGTACGCTCAGCATGAATATCAATGAGGTTGATGACCTGTCCATTAACTTGGCTTAAAAACGGCAACATCTTTTGAATTAAAAAAAACGGCGTTTCTACATTGCTGCTAAAAATAGTTTGCCAATTTTTAGGGGTGGCGTCTTGCCAAGGGGTGGGAAAAAACTGCGAAGCATTATTGATAAGGGCATCTAGTGGGCGATGAAATTCGCTGTACCATTCTTCTAAAATAATGGCACTGTTCTCATCACTTAAGTCAGCGCTGAATAACTCACAAGAGCCTTCTCTTTGATCATTTAACTCTTTTTGCAGTGCTAATGCCGCTTGCTTACTTTGGCCATAATGCAAAAATACATCATAGTTATTTTTATGTAAAAGCCGGGCAATTGAGGCACCAATACGCTGTGCACCACCGGTAATCAGGACGGTTTTATTCATGTAGTTGCTCTACTGTCTTTTGTTCTTGTATGGCGTTAATGCGCGCTTGTTCAATGGCTTTGCCAAGCTCTGGCCCCTTAATACCTGAGGCAACGATGTCTTGATGATTCACCTGATTACAAGCGGTTAACATGTTTTGCATGTAACTGACTTGTGTATACGGTGAATCTTCTAAACCAGTTCTGCCATGGGCGTCGGCTTTACATACTAATAGCAGTTTTTCAAAGCGTTCAGGCTTGCGCAGGGCATCACATTGTTTGAAGACTTTAAAGAGGGTGCTGGCTTTTAATTCAAAGGCCCTGTGAACATGGGTGTGAAATTCGCAGGCTTTTAACGCAAGCTCCCTGTATTGGTTGGGCACTCGTAACCGCTCGCATAAGGCTTTGATCGGTTTTAACCCTAGGGTTTCATGGGCAATGTGTTGTGGCCATTTGGCTGGGTCCGTTTTGGCTTTGCCAAGATCATGAATTAACGCGGCAAAGCGGACATCGCCGTCATCACTTAGTAGGCAAGCTTGCTTGAGCGATAATAAACTGTGAAGGCCGGTATCAATTTCCGGGTGATGTTTAGGCGGTTGGGGAATACCAAAGAGGGCATCCAGTTCACCGAAAGTGTCTTTTAGTCCATTGCATTTTTTCAGTACTTCAAAATAGATCCATGGGCTTTTTTCATGCAAGGCGCGCTGGGTTTCTACCCACACGCGCTCAGGGGTAAGGTGTGTGAGTTCACCGGATTCGCTGATTTGTGTCATTAAATTCATGGTTTCATCGGCCACTTTAAATCCTAAATGATGAAAGCGGGCGGCGAAACGGGCCACGCGTAACACCCGTAACGGATCTTCACTGAAGGCATTACTTACATGGCGTAAGGTTTTCGAATGAATGTCAGCCTTGCCATTAAATGGATCAATGATATTGCCATGATCATCTTGTGCCATGGCATTAATAGTGAGATCTCGGCGAATGAGATCTTCTTCCAGTGTGACGGTTTTACCAAAATCCACACTGAAGCCCTGATAGCCATGACCGGATTTACGCTCGGTGCGCGCTAGGGCGTATTCTTCTTGGCTGTGTGGGTGTAAAAATACTGGGAAGTCTGCGCCCACTTGTTTATAGCCTTTGGCCATTAACTCATCCGGTGTGGCGCCTACCACAACCCAGTCTTTATCTTTGTATGGTCTGTTCAGTAGTTGGTCGCGAACGGCGCCGCCTACTAGGTAAATATTCATAGGGTGCTCGAAAATAGTTGGTCGAGTATGTGTGGTTAGGGTTAGTGTATACGAAAGGAAAACGAAGTTAGAGTATAAACCCGCTGGGACTTTGATGTGGCGCATAAAAAAGGCCCTTTGCGTGAAGCAAAGAGCCTTTGGTTTTTAAACTTAAGTCGGTGTATTAAAACTCCACACCAAACTCAAGTGCGATACCCGCTTCGTTTTCAATGTCGCTGGTATTGGCCATGACACCAATATCAAGGTGCACGGCGCCTGGCGATAAGCCAATACCTGCAGTCATGA
>NYTP01000084.1 GCA_002683575.1 Bermanella sp. | reverse complement strand
CGGGCAGCGGCGGCTGGAATAATCAGCAGCGCAGTAATTAATAATACGCCCACCAATTTCATCGCGCCGGCAATGACCACGGCCAATAACACCATGAACAACAAGCGTAATCGTGCTACTTGATAACCTTCAACCTGGGCTAATTCTTCTGACACACTGGCGGCCAGTAATCCTTTCCACATACGCGAAAGCACCAGTAATACCAGTGCACTGCCGATGGCTAATGTGATTAAGTCTTGGCGATTTACCGCCAGTAAGTCACCAAATAAATACGCATTTATATCGATGCGCACACTATCCACAAGGCTGAGCGTGACCAAGCCAGCGGCTAAAGTAGTGTGAGCCATGAGGCCCAATAAGGTATCGCTGGGAATAAAGTGCTGACGCTGAAGGCTGGCCAGAATCAAGGCCACAAATACCGCACACAACACGATGGCTATATTTAATTGCACATCAAACATAAACCCTAATGTGATCCCCAATAGCGCACTATGGGCAAGGGTGTCGCCAAAGTAGGCCATGCGGCGCCAAACAATGAAGCTACCCAAGGGGCCGCTCATAAGGCTCAATAACCAGCCGGCCAATAATGAATCTAATAACCACATCATATTATTGTGCCCCCTTGTCTGAGTGCGTGTCATGGCTGTATGAATGTGTGTCATGTGAATCATGGCCATGTGAGTGATCATGATTGCAGTGTTCGCCATGGGTGTGGTCATGGTGATGGGTATAAGGCACAAGGTGAGCCGGCATAGAGCGCCCAAAGAGCTCTAAGTAACTCGGGTCGTTTTGCACCGCTTGAGGGTGACCCTCACAACAGATGTGGCCATTCAAACAAATTACTTTATTGGTGGCGGCCATCACAAGGTGAAGGTCATGGCTGACCATTAATACACCGCAGTTGAGTTCGTCTTTTAGGTCGCTAATTAAATGGTACAACTCTGCTTGGCCGCTGACATCTAAGCCCTGTACGGGTTCATCTAATACCAATAATTCAGGTTTTGATAATAATGCGCGCGCCAGCAGGACACGCTGCAGTTCTCCACCAGAGAGTTTTTGCATGGGGCGCTTGAGCAGATCAATGATGCCAAGGCGTTCACAAACCTGCATCAATTCGCTTTTATGGTAGCGTTTGGCCAGTTCTAAAAAGTGTTTAACACTCAAGGGGAGGGTTTCAGGTAGACTCATTTTTTGTGGCATATAGCCGATGCGCAAGCCCGGTAAACTCATGCGTTGGCCGCTGCTGATGGTCTCTAAACCCAGAGCAAGCTTTAGCAGTGAGCTTTTGCCTGCGCCATTGGGGCCAATTAAGGTGACGATCTCACCACGGTTAATCTCAAGGTTAACCTCTTTTAAGATGGCACGGCCTTGGCGAACAAAACTGACATTGCGCAGTTTGATTAAATAGTCATTCATGCCAGAGGCTTTCCTTCACACTTTTTACGCCAAATAAACGGCCCATAGGGTATCATACCGCCCCTTCAAACGCGGTAAAAATATAGGTGAGCACCATGCAGAATATAAAGATTGGCTTGATGGTAATGGCGCTTTTGTGTGCATCAAGTGCATGGGCATCCTCCACCCCCTCTGCGACACAAGTACTGGTAACCATTCATCCTGTTGCTCTATTAATCAAAAGTGCATGGCCTGAGCTTGAAGTGGATACCTTGATGCAAGCCAATCAATCCCCCCATGACTTTGCTTTAAAGCCCAGTCACCGTGGGGTTATTGCAAAAGCTCAGCATGTGGTTTGGCTGGGTTCGGACATGGAGCCTTACCTTGAAAAAGCCCTTTTAAGGCACGACCAAGTATTGGATCTATCGCAGATTTTTGACCCAGTCAGTGAGGGCCATGACGATCATGATTACCATGAGTCGCCTGAAAAGCCAGACGCCCATGATCACCATGGCGAGCACAACCATTCAGGGCAAGATCCACATATATGGTTAAACCCAGATGCGATTAACGACATTCTAAAGTTGGTGCAAATGCAATTGGGTTTACCCTCACCGGATGCCTTTTTAGCTCAGTTAACCACATGGCAGCAGCAAGCCAAACAGGCGCTTAAACACAAGCGGGCCGGGTTTGTGAGCTTTCATGATGCGTTTCATTACTGGATTGATTATTTTCACTTAAACCAAACCGCCGTCCTGGCCATTCATCCGGAGCAACCCATCGGCACGCGACACTTGTTACAAGTGCGCCAACTGTTAGAGCAAGGTAATGTGGCGTGTTTATTCGTGGAGCCACAATTTAGAGCCAGTATTGTGGATAAGTTACAGCAAGGTACGACGGTTCCCGTGGTTAGGATTGATCCGCTGGCCTCTGATTTTGACGTCAAAAAAAGCCAGTTTTTAGAATTTTATGATTATTTACAAACGCAGTTTATAACCTGTTTAAATCCTAAGTGATTGAATAAAAAGCACTTCTGAATTTCTAAGCGGTGATTCCACCGCTTCTCCTTGTCACCCCTTTGTCATACTCGCTTGTCAGACTGCACCACAGGTCTTAGTCTGAAGACTTTAGAATAATAAGCGATCAGTATGACAGTAGCATTTGATGCCCCGCTCAACACCGATCCATGTTTGGGTTTGTTGTCGAAATTCCGCCAAGTTCGCCAATATTCCGCGCAACTCATAGCCCCTCTTTCTGCAGAAGATTGCGCACTGCAGGCTAGCCCATTTGTGAGCCCAGTCAAATGGCACCTTGCTCACACCACTTGGTTTTTTGAAACCTTTATCTTGCTTGAAGGTGGTTCACGCTATCAGCCGTTTAATGCTCAGTATCAGGTTTTATTTAACAGTTATTACAATGGCGTGGGCGAGCAGTTTTCTCGTCCAAAGCGTCATTTATTATCTCGACCTGGGCTAGCGGAAATACTGAACTATCGCCAACATGTAGATGAGCACATGACACGCTTAATAGAGCATGCGGATGCCAAGCAACGAGCACTGATCGAGCTTGGCCTCAATCATGAGCAACAGCATCAAGAGCTGTTATTAATGGATTTAAAATACTGCTTCTATCAAAACCCGACTTTTCCGGTTTACAGCAACCCTAAACTCGACGCGCCCGTTTCGCTGATTCATCATCAAGGGTTTGAATCATTTTCCGGTGGTTTATTCGAAATTGGTAATAATGGCCAAGAATTTTGTTTTGATAATGAAACCCCCAAACATCAAACCTATATACCCGCTTTTCAATTGAGTCGGTCTTTGGTGAACAACGCAGAGTACCTAGCCTTCATTCAGGATGGTGGTTACCAGCAAGCCTTGCTTTGGTTAAGTGATGGTTGGGCTTGGCGTGAGCAAAATAATATTACTCAACCGCTTTATTGGTTGGAACAAGACGGTGAATGGTTTGAGTACAGCTTACAAGGACTTAAACCTTTAAACCTAAAGCATGCAGTCAGTCATGTGAGCTTTTATGAAGCCCATGCATTTGCCCAATGGAAAAAAGCCCGCTTGCCCACAGAAGCGCAATGGGAGGTGGCTGCGCAACAAACTTTATATGGCCCTCATCAAACCGATTTGGCCCATATGTTTGATCACAACTGGCAATGGACACAAAGTGCGTACCAACCATACCCCGGGTTTAAAACTCCTGAAGGTGCGGTGGGTGAATACAACGGGAAGTTCATGTGCAATCAAATGGTATTACGAGGCGGCTGTGACCTTACACCGGCCCACCATAGTCGAATGACTTATCGCAATTTTTTCTACCCGCAAGATCAATGGCCTAAAACAGGTATTCGTTTAGCAAAGGATGCAAACGAATAACCGTTAATAAAGCAAAGGAGAAGCCCTATGGGGATTCAACGCGACGCGCAAGACGGTGTGTATTTTTACGATTACAACTTGCAAGAAAGTGATCAGCAACAAGAAATCCTTCAGGGGCTTGCGCAGCGGCCAAAGCGCATCTCTGCCAAATACTTTTATGACCAAAATGGCTCTCAATTATTTGAAGACATTACCCAGCTGGATGAATACTACCCCACGCGTACAGAAGTACAGTTATTAAAAGATTACCGCCAAAACATTATTGATAAAGCTGGTGAGCATTCGGTTTTAATTGAATATGGCAGCGGCGCCAGTACTAAAATTCGATTATTGTTGGATGCATTAAAACCTAAAGCTTATGTGCCGTTAGACATCAGTAAAGATTTTTTATTTGATAGCGCCATTGAATTGCGCCAGCAATTTCCGTGGTTAGAAATTCACGCCACATGCTTGGATTATCGTCAGCCTGCTACGCTTCCCCGCGGTATTTCACCTAACGCAAAAAAAGTGGCGTTCTTCCCCGGCTCAAGCCTGGGGAATTTTGCACCGCAAGAAGCATTGTCGTTTTTAAAAGGCGTGCGCGCCACGGTAGGCGACAAGGGAGCCATGCTCATTGGTGTAGACTTAGTGAAACCTATACCCACATTAGAAGCGGCCTATAACGACGCTAAAGGGGTGACCGCTCAATTTAATCTTAATGTTTTGCGCCATTTAAATCAGCTGGGTAACGGCAACTTTAATCTTGATCACTTTGTGCACCATGCTTTTTTTAACCCAGAGCAAAGCCGAATTGAAATGCATTTAATCAGCAAATATGACCAAGTGGTTTCATTATTTGGCCAGCGTTTGAGCTTTAAGCAAGATGAAGCGGTGGTGACTGAGTACAGTTACAAATTTAAACCGGATACGTTTGCTCAGTTTGTGCGCCAAGCGGGTTTTGAAAGTGAACATTGTTGGACGGATGAGAATAACCACTTTGCATTATTTTGGTTGCAGGCCATATAAAATAAAAAAGCCACGGCTGAACTGACCATCCGTTTAGCCGTGGCTTTTTTATGGTTTTTTACTCAAGATTTAATAACAAGGTTTTCATTTCATCCGGATTTTTAACCGTGGTTAATGCCGCCCCTTGTTGATCTGTTCTGGCAATTAAGCGCGACACCCAAAAACGTAATACGGCTAGGCGTATAAATTGGGGTAAATACTGGTGCTCATCATGGTTCAAACTGCGAACGCTTTCATAGCCTTGCACAATGGCTGTGGCAATCGCGTCATCAATTTTATGCTCCGTTGTGCGTGCCCAAGCCATGATGCAAATAGCCACATCATAAATGCAGTAATCTAAGCCGCCGGCATAAAAATCAATCACGCCGCTTAATGTGCCGTTATCTAAAAATAAGCAGTTATCCACGAACAAATCCCCATGAATAAAGCTTTTTTCTAATTCAGCGTTGTTACCCCATTGCTGCCACTGGCTTTGCATGGCAGTGAGCTCTTGTTGAAGTAACGCGCGATCTTTTTGGTTTATCACGAGGGTGTCGCAATGGGCTTGTTTTTGTAGCCAGTAATACCCGCGTGGGTTGGCATGAGACAATGGAAAGCTCTGTGCACTTGAATGAATACGAGCTAACTCTTTTCCAATAATGTGAGCATGATCCGCGCTGACTGTATCCAGGTGGTGACCCGCTAAGCACTCAAATATAACCCCCCACTTGTCGCCCACTTGAAATAAAAACTCACCATTCATATTGGCTTTAGGGGCTGGCAACGCACAGCCCTGTGTTTTTAAATGGGCCAAGAAAGGAATAAAAAAGTTCAACTCTTGTTTATGCAGTTGCTCAAAAATCGTTAAGAAATAAGGCGCTTGGCCATCGGATGTATTCAGAGTGATTTTATAGTTGGTATTTTCGATGCCCGCTGCAATGCCCTCGAAGGCATGCAGGCGACCAAGGTTGTATTGGCTTAATATAGAATCGAACTGCTTATGATCAAGCTGGGTGTAAACGGACATACTGCTACTTCGTTTATTAAAGAAAAATTACCAGCGGAAAATTACCCACTTAGGCACCACTAATTTAGACTGGGTTTGACGCTTAAAGTCCTCGTTGTCTTGGCCCATGGGAATCAGATAGTAGGGTTCGCCCACTTTTGGTACCACTTTGATCTCTTGCACTTCACCGTTTAGGGTGTACTCGTAAAAGGTTTTATCTTCACTGTGACGAATCACGATGGATGGCTCAATAGCATCGGCCGCAAAGCTAAGAGGACTGGCAAACAGCAGGCTTAATATTAGCCAAGATAGAACAGATTTCATGGTAAACTCACCGACAAATTGAACATTTATAGCCATTGTACGGCTACCGCCTCATAAAAGAATAGCCCCATGACAGAATCCAACGCACAAAAAGTCATATTGGTTGACGGATCATCTTATTTATTTCGCGCATTCCATGCCATTCGTGAGATGAACACTTCCAGTGGTTTCCCTACCAATGCCATTCGTGGCGTCATCAGCATGATCCGCAAGCTGCAAAAAGACTACACCGACTCAAAAATCGTGGTGGTGTTTGATGCCAAGGGTAAAACCTTTCGCAACGACCTATACAGTGAATACAAGGCGAACCGCCCGCCCATGCCTGATGATTTGCGCGTACAGATTCAACCTATTCACGACATTATTAAGGCCATGGGTTTACCGCTCTTGGTCATTAACGGTGTCGAAGCTGACGATGTGATTGGAACATTATCTAAAAAATTTAAAAATATCAGGGAAGTGAAAATTTTTTCTGGTGATAAAGATTTTGCCCAACTTGTGGACAAAAAAACATCAATAATAAATCCTATTAATTTAGATATAGTAGATCAAAAAGCAGTAAAGAAAAAATT
This sequence comes from Bermanella sp., assembly GCA_002683575.1. Lineage (GTDB taxonomy): Bacteria > Pseudomonadota > Gammaproteobacteria > Pseudomonadales > Oceanobacteraceae > Bermanella. The sequence goes on along the minus strand of NYTP01000084.1, from coordinate 800 downwards.
TGGTGTTGAGCCAAAGAATATAATTGACTATTTAGCACTTGTAGGCGATAAGTCAGATAACATTCCAGGGGTTCCAGGAGTTGGTAATAAAACTGCCTCAAGATTAATCAATCAATACGGTAATGTTGAAAAAATTATAAAACAAAAAGATTTGATTGCCGGGAAGGTAGGGGAAGCAATTAAGTCGAATTTAAATCAATTAATACTTTCAAAAACTTTAGCTACTATAAAGCTTGATGTTGATATATCGATTGAATTAAAAGATCTTATTAAGTTTGAGTCAAATAAGAAAGATTTAATAAAAATTCTTAAGGAACTTGAGCTTAAAACTTTATTAAAAAATGAATCTGAAAATGGTGAAAAGAATTTAGAAAAAGAAGTAGGTAAAAAAGAAATTTTAACTAGCTATAATATAGTAACAGATAAGAAAAAATTTCTTAATATTCTAGAAAAAGTTAAAAAAGGTAAGCTCATATCTTTTGATCTTGAGACAACCAGTTTAGATTATATAAATGCAAAAATTGTAGGAATATCTTTTGCATTAAATCCTAAAAATGCTTATTACATTCCAATTATGCATGAAGATCAAACTAAATATAAACAGTTGCCAGAGAAACTTGTGTTGGAAAAATTAAAACCCATTTTGGAAAATAGTCAAATAAAAAAATTAGGTCATAATCTAAAATATGATAGAAATGTTTTATGTAACTATAAAATTTCTCTTGAGGGTATTGATCATGACTCAATGCTTTTATCTTACGTCTATGACTCCACAGCTATTAGACACGGCTTGGATAGTG
>NYTP01000083.1 GCA_002683575.1 Bermanella sp. | reverse complement strand
CCTAACCCATCTGGAAATTCCATCGGCACGTCTTTCATGCTGTGCACTGCGATGTCGGCGCGACCATCTAACATGGCCGCTTCTAATTCTTTAACAAATAACCCTTTGCCACCGATTCTAGCTAATGGTGTATCCAGAATGATGTCACCTTGTGTCTTGAACGTCACAAGCTCAACCTCTAATCCCGGGTGGAAACGCTGTAGTTCGGCCTTCACAAATTCTGCCTGCCATAGGGCCAGTTTGCTTTTACGAGTTGCAATGCGAAGTGGCTTGTTGAAATTGGCGGATGATTCGGCAGACATAAAGGCCCCAGTCAGAGAGTAAAGTGGCGCTATGATACGGCAGATTCAATTAATTTTCAGGCTGTTTTACTGATATTACATGACCTTTAGCGTTAAACTGCCGGCTTGTTACGGGGTTTTCTGCTCAAACATTATCCCTTGTGCTTTGGAGGTTTGTCTTTGCCTTGTGTGGGTGGCAATAAACCGCTTTGATTGGTCGTTTACGACTAAAAGCTAGGTGACTGACACGTTAGCAGGGTGCATATTAGTGCACTTGTGCACAGTTTCTGTGGATAAATCATGGGATAACTTAGGGATACATTGCTGTAGCGGGTATAGGCTGGGTGAGGCTCTTAAATTGATTAAAAACACACCATAAATCAATCACTTGAAAATAGTGGTCAAAAAGTTACTCACAGATACTGTGGATAAAAGTAAGGATAACTCTGGGACACTTGCTTGCAGCCCTAGAGGCCAGTCATCATGGGCTCAATTGGTTAAAAAACAACAGGTTAGCCTAGGCTGATGACCGGTTGGCAGGAATCATCAATAAAAGGTTATGCACAGTTTCTGTGGATAAAACATTGAATAACATTGGGACACATGTCGCCACCCCCCGTCATGGGCCCGCTTCACTTAAATTGGTTGAAAACAACACATGCTCTATGGACTGATCATTTTTATCGCATTTTTATTGTTAGGTGACTTTTTATCGGCGCTGTTAGCTTGGCCTGTTCCTGGGTCAGTGATGGGCATGCTGATGTTATTTGCGGTATTGGTGATACGCGGTGGCATCAGTTCACCGTTGAAACAATCTAGCCAAGGTCTATTGCCTTACTTGCCTTTATTTATTGTGCCGGCGTCTGTGGGGATTGTTAATTATATGGATGTGGTGCGTGAGGAAGGCGTGCTCATCTTAACTGCCATGGTGGTCAGTTTGGCCATTGGTATTCCTGTGTGCGGTTGGCTTGCACAAAAAGCCATGAGCTTTAAAGCAGGAGGTCGCTCATGAATCTGCAATGGCAGCAAGCGTGGGACGCGGTTTGGCTAAGCCCTTATCTAGGATTATTTTTAACTCTATTAAGTTTTCAATTGGGTTTATGGCTGTTTCGCTTCAGTGCGCAAAAACCGTTTTTACATCCAGTGATGGTCAGTGTCGTGAGTTTATGCGCGTTGCTTTTACTGACGGATTTAAGTTTTGAACGTTATATGGATAGCGCTCATATGATCAGCCAATTTTTAGGGCCGGTGATTGTGGCGCTGGCCATTCCTCTGTATGAAAATCTAAAAGCGCTGCGCCTTTATTGGTTGCCGTTTCTACTGAGTAATGTGTTAGGTGGTGCCATCACCATTTTAGTGGCTGTTGGTATTTTGTTTTTTGCAGGGGGCTCGGATATGAGTGTGAACTCCATGTGGACAAAATCCATCACCACTGCATTTGCTTTGCAGATCGCCCCTCAAATTGGTGGAATGGCCGCCATTGCGGCGGCAATTATTATGTTTACAGGGATTTTAGGTGCCTTGATGGCACCCACTTTATTTCGCTGGTTTAATATCACGCAAGCACCGGCACAAGGCTGTGCGCTAGGGGTTTGTGCTCACGCAGTGGGCACATCTAAAGCCTTAGAATATGGTAGTGAACAAGGCGCTTTTGCAGCCTTGAGCATGAGCTTTATGGGAATTTTATGTGCGTTTGCATTGCCATTTTTGTTGACGGTGTAAGCAAAGCAAGATCTATGGAAATCCCCATCGTAAGACGGTATTCAAGCCTCAATGTACAATATGAGTCGGCACAATAGCTAAGACATTTAACTGATCTATACTGGTTAAATACTTTGCCAAGGACTCGGGCATGAAGCTGCGACTGACGATCATTAATGTCGTTCTTTCTTTGTTAACTCTATTTGCATTGGGCTTTATGCCTGAGAGCACCTTTTTTCTGCCTGATTATGTCTCCAGCGCACTGATTCTATTTACTCTGGGTCGTGCATTCCTGCTGTTGCACCAGCAAACTGTATTCAGCGTTCTACCCATGTTGCTGATTTCATTACCGCAATCTGTATCCATGGGGATGGATATGCATGCGCCATTTGCGCTGCCCAGTTTTCTTTTGTACCTATGGGTGGTGAATCTTCAGTGGGGGCAGCGTCCTTGGTTGCATCCTCTTCATTTATTAAATTTGGCCTTGTTGGCTATGTTTATTTGTTTGGCGCTCCGTGTGTTTCAGTTGCCTAATAGCTGGTTAGATTACGCTTATTTTCCAATGCAGTGGGTGGGCATGTTTGCGGCTTTGACGCCCTTATTGTTTGTTCGTCAATGGGGACGCATTGGTCGATGGGCCAGCTATTGGCCACTACTGGTGATAGTGGCCTTTAGCCATAATTGGGCAGGAGAAAATTATCTTGTGTTATGGGTTTCATTATCGGCACTGTTTTCTTTAACCCTAGACAGTTATGTAATGGCGTTTGTGGATGAGCTGACCAGTATCCCGGGTCGGCGAGCATTGGAATTTAAACTGAAGACGCTGGGAAAGCACTATTATGTGGCTATGGTGGATGTGGATCATTTTAAAAAATTTAATGACACCTATGGGCATCAAGTGGGTGATGATGTACTCAAGGTCATTGCTAAAATTATTAGCCGCACACCTAATGCCAATGCGTTTCGATATGGTGGTGAAGAATTCTGTTTGGTCTTTTCAAAAAGCGCACAAGAGGATGTGATGCAGGCACTTGAATTGACACGAAAAAATATCGAGGAGTATGCACTGTATCCTAAAAGTTTAGAGCGAAAAAAAAATAAGCGAGGGCAAAAAACCAAAACTAAACCGTTGCATATAACTGCCAGTTTTGGTGTGTGTCAGCAAAGTACCAATGACACATATGAGCGTGTTATTGAACGGGCAGATAAAGCCCTTTATAAGGCCAAGCAACGCGGTCGAAACTGTGTGAGCGTGGCCAAGTAGTCTACGCTGATATAATAAACGAGGAGAGACCATGGCAAGCATTTTAGCAGTAGACGATAGCGAAGCGATTCGCACGCTTATGAAGGTAGTACTTGAGGCTGCAGGCCACACGGTTTTTGTTAAAGACAATGGTCGGGATGCATTGGAATTTGCCAAATCACATACCGTGGATCTTGTAATCACCGATTTAAATATGCCCGAAATGGGTGGTATGAGCTTGGTGAGTAATTTACGTCGATTAGATCATTACAAGTCAAAACCCATTTTAGTGATGACCACAGAAACCGCAGATTATAAAAAGCAAAAAGCAAAAGGCGTGGGCGCTACAGGCTGGTTAGCTAAGCCTGTTGATCAAGAGCGTTTATTGCAGGCGGTGACTAAAACGGTCGGTTAATTCTGTCATACATTTGTATCATGTAACTGGGATGGCCATTTTGATTTATGAAATCAAAACGGCATCTTTTTCACGTGAGCCTTTCAGTGAAAGCATCTCAACCAACTCTTGGCGTGTGCGAATCATTTCACGATAATTATGCAAAATCGCAGGGTTATTCATACCCATACGTTTTTGTGCATTGCGCATGTGACGCTCGATGGTTTCAATTTCATGTTGTAGCCGGTAAATCTTTGGGTGAACACTGTAAGTCATCATCAGTATTACCTCTGTCGTTTGATGTCCAGTAATCATAGTTAAAATATGTGAACTAAGCCTTAAAAAATAAGGATGAATTTGATCTTAAAAAACGTGAGAAATATCACTGAGGCTATTAAAAAGACGTGACATTTTTATATGGGTAAAATGTTCATTTTTTTGGCGTTAAACAAAAGATTTAATGAGAGTTTAAAGTCACTTTGTTTGCACAGGATACACTTGGTAACAAAATAAAAAGCCCGCATAAAACGAGCTTTTTATACCAGAATGGAATACGGGGTTAGGCCAATAACAGGGTGCGCCAGTCGAAATTCACCTGACCCAGCGCAAAAAATCCCGGCACGATCATGGACGGTTTATGGCCGTAGCGAATACTCTCGTATTGCAGAGATAAAATATCACCGCCCACGGCTCTTAAAATAGCGTGACCTGCAGCAATATCCCATTCACTTACATTACTCAGTCGCGGGTATACCTCTGCTTGACCACTGGCTAGATAGGCCAGTTTTAATGCACTGCCTACCGCAATACGTTCTACTGAGGCAACGCGCTCTTCAAGTTTGTCACATAAACGATTGAATTCGTCTGTGCCATGTCGTTTGCTACCTAGAACTCGCAGGCGATTGAATTCACCTATTTGAGTATTTGGGTTACTGGCTTTAATAGGGATGGCCGGTTCATCGCCAATTTTGCAAAAGGCTTTGCCATCACCGCCGTAAAAGCATTCGTCCGTGACGGGGGCGTAAATTAAACCAAATACCGGCTGACCTTCCTCGATTAGCGCGATGTTGACGGTAAATTCTCCGTGGCGATCAATGAATTCTTTGGTGCCATCTAACGGGTCCACCAACCAAAATTGATTCCACTGGGCACGTTGTTCTTGGTCAGGGGTGTCGGCTTCTTCACTAATAACAGGTACGTTAAGAATGTCAGGCAAGCCTTTGCTGATAATTTGGTGCGCGGCTAGGTCCGCTTCGGTTAAAGGGCTCTCGTCTGATTTTTCAACCACCGTGTATTCACTGCGGTTGTAGATATCTAAAATCGCTGCACCGGCGGTTTTGGCTAACTCGATGACCGCTGAGTAATGGGGTTGCATAGGCGTCTACTTATTTTAAGAGTAGTTAACTAGGGTTGGTGATCTTCTAACCATGCCTTGGCCATATACAATGCGGCAATGGCTCGACCCTCGGTGACATCTGCACGCATCACCAGTGTGTCGATGTCCGCCATTGGCCAAGTTACCACTTCCAGTGGCTCCGGTTCATCTCCAGGCAGAGACGCTTGGTATAGGTCTAGCGCAATAAGTACATCAATGCCACTTTTCATATAACTGGGGCTTAAGCTCATTTTTTTCAAAAAATGTAATTGCTTAGCTCCAAAGTGAATCTCCTCTTGGAGTTCACGTAAGGCCGCTTGTTCCATAGTTTCACCTAAATCCACCGCGCCTTTTGGCAAGGTAAGGGTGTAATCCTCCATGCCGGCCCCGTATTCACGAATTAATAAGACTTCCCCTTTTTCATTGATGGGCACCATCATCACAGCCCCTGAACCTCCGGGTACCAAGCGCTCATAGGTGCGCTCAACGCCATTGGAAAATCGCAACTCCATGGACTCAATGGTAAATAGACGACTTTGGGCCACAATGTGACGATCTAATATTTGCGGTTTCTGAGCCATGGTCAACACACTATAATGAAGAAACTTGTGCAGTATGAACGTTAAAAGGCCGCAATTAAATGATCCACTGGAATGAAATCGATACCGTATTGTTGGATATGGATGGCACCTTACTCGACCTTCACTTTGATAATTATTTTTGGCTAGAACACCTACCAGAAAAATACGCCGCTCATCACGGCATGGAAAAGCCAGAGGCGTTAGCCAAGTTGTCAAAACAAATGGCGGCCAAGGTTGGGCAGCTAGAATGGTACTGTCTTGATTATTGGAGCGAGCTAACTGGATTGCCCATCGCAGATCTTAAGCATGATGTATCGCACAAAATTCAATTTCGCCCCCATGTGCCTGATTTTCTTGAGGCTTTACGTGCGGCAGGTAAACGAAGTGTGATTGTCACCAATGCACATCGTGATAGCGTAGATTTAAAAATGCGTCACACAGGCCTTAATGCCATGGTGGATCGTATTATTAGCTCCCATGATTACGGCTTTGCAAAAGAAGACCAGAGATTTTGGCACAGTCTTTCTCAGGACGAAGGCTTTGAAAAGTCACGGGCCGTCCTCATTGATGACAGTCTAGCTGTGTTAGAATCCGCCAAGCAATATGGCATTGGCCACCTTATGTGTATTCATGAGCCTGACAGCCAGAAACCCAAACGTATGATTACTGATTTCCACAGCATCGACCTATTTTGTGATGTCATGCCGGTGGCAAAGGATAATTAAGTGAGCGATAGCAAATCAGCAAAAGTTCGCCTTGATAAGTGGCTGTGGGCAGCGCGCTTTTTCAAGACACGTGCATTAGCGAAAGCGGCCGTTGAGGGCGGTAAGGTTTTATATGATGGTCAGCGCTGCAAAGTCAGCCGTACCGTTGATGAAGGGGCCAAATTGTCCATTCGTGCAGGCTATGATGAAAAGATCGTCACGGTATTAAAAGTCAGTGAACACCGCCGCGGCGCACCTGAAGCTCAATTGTTGTATGAAGAGACCGCTGCGAGCATTAAAAAGCGCATGGATGAAGCAGACCGTCGTCGGAAATTTGCCAAATCGAACCCGCTGTTCGATCACAAGCCCAATAAAAAAGAGCGTCGTCAGATTCACAAATTTCGTGAAGATACGATTCTTTAAACCCAATTCAGATTAAGTCGCCAGCGTTGAATGCTTGGCGAAGATAAAAGAGAGCCCCCATGGCCAGTAATGACATCCTGCAACGTTTCACCTTTGACCATAGCCATGTTCGTGGCGAGCTGGTGGGTTTAAAGCAAACCCTAGCTGAGGTGTATCAGCGTCAATCTTACCCCGAACCTGTGAATAACTTACTGGGTGAATTGTTAGTGGCGGCGGCTCTTCTGAGTGCCACCGTAAAAATTGAAGGTATTTTAAGTCTACAGGTGCAAAGTGATGGGCCTGTTAGCTTATTGCTGGCTGAAACCCGTCACGATGGACAGTTACGGGGTATTGCCCGCATGAACGAACTAAGCGATGCCACTGAAGCCAGTTTGCTAGGTGAAAAAGGTCAGCTAATTATTACCATTGAGCCTGACCAAGGCCGTCGTTATCAGGGAATAGTAGAGCTCGAAGACGGTAATATTGCCAAGTCCCTTGAAGGTTATTTTCGCCAATCGGAACAGCTGGATACTCACCTGTGGATAAGTTGCGAAAATGGTGTGGCGGCGGGTTTATTTTTACAAGAACTCCCCGCCCTTGGTGAAGTACAAGAAGCCATGGATGTGGATGAAGATGCTTGGAACCGCTTAAATCAACTGGCACAAACACTGCGCACGGATGAGCTATTGCATTTGGATAACGATGAAATCTTGCATCGTTTATTCCATGAGGAAAAAGTGCGTTTGTATGACGGACAGCCGTTGCGTTTTAACTGTAGCTGCTCCAAAGAACGCTTATCCGTGGCGCTGACTCAGATTGGTTATGCCGAGTGCCAAGATATTGTAGATGAGCAGAAAAAAATTCGCGCTGACTGCCAGTTCTGTGGCCAACATTACAGTTTTACCCAGGACGATGTGAACGGCTTATTTCCGTTAGAAAGCGCAAAAAATGGTAAGGGACTTCATTAGTTCCTGTCTTAAATGAGAATAAACCCAGTTTATAGCAAGTATAGGTAGCATAAATACACTGTATACCCACGATGTTTACTGGCCTGAAGCAGGTGAGGCTGGTGATCTAGGTGGGGCTTTCGGTCTTTTTATAACCTGCCTATTCGCCTAAATTGGATTTTCTGGCATACTCACGCACCTAAAATTTGTAACTCGCTCAAAGACGAACAGGCTTTGAGTGGTAACGTTTTCAGTTAGTCGGTCACAAGCCGGCGACTTACTTTGTTGGATTGGGCATTATGACCACCGTTTACACCGATCTTTCTTCTGCCTTATTGGTAGAAAAAGCACTAGAGCGCGGCGAAGGCCGTCTACAAGACAATGGCGCATTTGTTGTTGAAACTGGTGCCCGTACAGGTCGCTCTCCAAAAGACCGTTTCATTGTTCAAGAGCCAAGCACGGCCGATGCCATCGACTGGGGCAATGTTAACCGTCCATTCGATGCGGACAAATTCGATGCATTGTGGGACCGAGTAGAAGCGTATCTAGATCAGCACGATAAATTTGTATCTGACGTGCACGTAGGCGCTGACCCACAGCACTATCTTCCAATTAAAATGACCACCCAGACTGCTTGGCAGAATCTGTTTGGCCGTAACTTATTCATCCGTCCGGAAACGTTTAACCCTTCTGACAAAGAAGAGTGGCAGATCCTAAACGTTGCAGGTTTCGAATGTGTACCTGAGCGTGACGGCACCAATTCTGATGGCTGTGTCATTATTAACTTCGCAAAACGTAAAGTGCTACTTGCTGGTATGCGTTACGCTGGCGAAATGAAAAAAGCCATGTTCTCAGTACAAAACTTCCTATTGCCTGAAAAAGACGTGCTACCAATGCACTGTTCTGCCAACGTAGGTGAAGACGGCGATACATGCTTGTTCTTCGGCTTGTCTGGTACAGGTAAAACCACGCTATCTGCTGATCAAAGCCGTTACCTAATCGGTGATGACGAGCACGGTTGGGGTAAAGGTACTGTGTTTAATATCGAAGGCGGTTGCTACGCAAAAACCATCGATCTGTCTAAAAAGAACGAGCCAGTTATCTGGGATGCCATTAAATTTGGTGCCATCGTCGAAAACGTTGTGATCGATGCGGATACTCGTGTTGCGGATTACACTGACGTTTCTCTTACTGAGAACGGCCGTTGTGCATACCCACTTGAGCACATCGAAAAACGTGTCCTTGAGAACCGTGCAGGTGAGCCTAAAGCGGTTATCTTCTTAACGTGTGACATGACGGGCGTATTGCCGCCTGTTTCTATCTTGTCTAAAGAGCAAGCGGCTTACCACTTCTTGTCTGGTTACACAGCGCTGGTTGGTTCTACCGAAATGGGTGGTTCTAAAGGTCTTAAGTCTACGTTCTCTACTTGTTTTGGTGCGCCTTTCTTCCCGCGTCCAGCAGGTGAATACGCTGAGCTTCTAATGAAGCGCGTAACCGAATTCGACTCTCAAGTTTATCTTGTAAACACAGGTTGGACGGGCGGTCCTAACGGTGCTGGCGGTGAGCGTTTCTCAATTCCGACGACTCGTGCGGTAATCGCTGCGATCCAGTCTGGTGCGTTACGTGATACCGATACCAACACAACACCAGTGTTTGGTTTGAAAGTACCTAAAGCGGTTGAAGGTGTTGATGCTAAATTGCTTAACCCTGTAAACGCTTGGGCGGATAAGTCTAAGTTTGAAGAAGTGGCTCAAGGTCTTGCTCAGCAGTTCGTAGAGAACTTCAAAAAATACGATGTATCTGATGCGATCCGCGCTGCGGGTCCTCAGTTGTAATAAACACTCCTCACCCTAGGAATGTTAAAAGGCGCAACCTGGTTGCGCCTTTTTTTATGCCTGTCATTTAATGAATCACAAATAACCCCTCTAACCCCTAGCGCGTCGCAGTGACAATAACGTCAGAGCAACTATATTTATCTATAGCTGCCTGTGTGTGAGACGCCATGTTATTACGAACTCGCCTATATCTGATTTGCCTGCTGACGTTGTCAAGTGCCTTCAGTTTCGCCAATGTCCTATCACAGACAATGGACGATGTTGAAGAGAGTTATAAAAAATGTGAGGAACTGTATGAGCATATCCGCAAGAGTGAATGTGCCAATAGTGTGCTGGGTATGTTTGGACGAATATACTTTGAAATAGGGGTCAGCTTCACTGAACGGCAAGTGAAATTTCAAAATATTAAAACAGAAGATGATGCGTTTATTCTTTCAAGTGGCTTTAAACCAAGACCCATATTTTCGGTGAGCCTAAGTGATAGCTATATAGGTAGTAGCAACTTTGGTTACAGCATTGGGTTTTCCTACTTTGATGATTATGCCTTTGAGCAAGTAGTAAAACGGGGCAGTGATGAGAGCGACAAAAAAAGCGTGGACCTTGGAACCTATTCAAGCATGAATGTCATCGCCCTTAGCCCATCGGTTTTTTATAGTTATGGTCGAGATGACAGCACGCCCTATCGTTACATGAAGCTGGGTTTAGGTCTTAACCTTATGTACAGCGCGGTCAGGGGAACCGCCTATTTAACGGAACTTAAAACCGATACGGCTTGTTATCAATACGGCACGGATTATGTGAACGGGGATGTCACAGACGAAACTCAATTGAGAGTCTTATGCAACAGCACGCGCTTTCGTGAATCCAGTTATGGCTCTGGTTTTAAGCTATTTGTTGGCATGGACTGGCGCCGCTGGAAGGCTGAGATCTCAACGTCTTTGTTTCAGCACCGCGGTAGCGGTGACTATCGCTTTGTGACCCAGCAAACTCAGATTGTCTTTTCGCGTAAACTTGAGTTTTGACCATTGTTGTGAGCAAAAAACAATCTAATATAAGCTCTCAAAATCGGCCTTTTTATGCCAATTCAAACCAGTAATTTTGCCGCTTGTGCATTATAATTCTTGCCCACCTGCCAAATGGGTTCGGCAGGCCATAACAATAATGTACATGAGTGGTTTATGGATCGTATTTATCAAACATTAGCAACCGAGCTGAATGTACAGCTGCAACAAATCACGGCTTCAGTGGCCTTGTTAGACGAAGGTGCCACGGTACCTTTTATCTCCCGTTATCGTAAAGAAGTCACTGGTGGGTTAGACGATGGCCAGCTGCGTACGCTAGAAGACCGTCTGCGTTATTTGCGTGAAATGGAAGACCGCCGTACTTCCATTTTAAAAAGCATCGAAGAGCAAGGTAAGCTCACCGACGAACTGAAAAGTCAGATCATGTTGGCGGATACGAAAAACCGTCTTGAAGATTTATACCTGCCATACAAACAAAAGCGTCGTACCAAGGGTCAAATCGCCATAGAAGCGGGTATTGAGCCATTAGCCGATTCATTACTAGCCAATCCTGAATTAAACCCAGAAAGCGAAGCCGCCATGTTTGTGGATGCCGATAAAGGCTTTGCGGATACTAAGGCCGTATTAGATGGCGCAAAATTTATTCTCATGGAGCGCTTTGCTGAAAACGCCGATTTGATTCAACGCCTGCGTGATTTTTTATGGCAAGAGGCCACATTAAGTGTGCGTGTGGTTGCGGGTAAAGAAAACGAAGCGGCAAAATTCCAAGATTATTTTGAACACGATGAGCCGTTAAATAAAGTGCCAAGTCACCGCGCGCTGGCCATTTTACGTGGCCGAAATGAAGGCTTTTTAAGCTCTAATTTGGTAACAGGTGACCCTAACGACAAATTAGCGCCGAGTCCGTGTGAAGGCATGGTGGCCGGTTTTTATGGCATTGAATTTAACAGCCGCCCAGCCGATAAGTGGTTAGCCGAAGTAGTTAAGTGGACATGGCGCGTTAAGTTATTAACGTCACTGGAAAACGAACTGGTTTCACGCATTCGCGAAAGCGCTGAAGACGAAGCCATTAAAGTATTCGCCATGAACTTAAAAGATTTATTAATGGCCGCCCCAGCTGGGCACAAAGCGACCATCGGTTTAGACCCAGGTTTACGTACCGGTGTGAAGGTGGCGGTTGTGGATGCCACGGGTAAAGTGATGGACCACGGGGTGATGTACCCAACGCCCCCGCAAAACCAAATTGCGCAAAGTAAGGCGGCGTTAAAAGTGTTGTGTGAAAAGCACAATGTGGGCTTGATCGCCATTGGTAATGGTACCGGTAGTCGTGAAACAGACCGAGTGGTTGCCGAGTTCATTAAAGAAAACCCAAAACTTAAAGTGCAAAAGATTGTAGTCAGTGAAGCCGGTGCTTCTGTGTATTCCGCATCTGAATTGGCGGCAAAAGAATTTCCAGATTTAGATGTGACCATTCGTGGCGCCATTTCTATTGCCCGACGTTTACAAGACCCACTGGCGGAACTGGTGAAAATTGAGCCAAAAGCCATTGGCGTTGGCCAATATCAGCATGATGTTTCGCAGTCGGCATTGGCGCGCTCATTGGATGCAGTAGTCGAAGACTGTGTGAACGCCGTGGGTGTGGACTTAAATACCGCATCGGTGCCGTTGTTGACCAAGGTTTCCGGTTTGAACAGCACCATCGCCAATAATATTGTGGCGTTCCGTGAAGAGAATGGCGCTTATCAAAGTCGTACGGATTTGAAAAAAGTGCCTCGCTTAGGTGGTAAAACATTTGAATTAGCGGCTGGCTTTTTGAAAATTGCCAACGGCAAAAATCCGCTGGATGCCAGTTCTGTCCACCCTGAATCTTATGACGTGGTGAAACAAATCGCGGCCAAGGCGCAAAAAGATGTGAAGTCGATTATTGGCGACAGTGCATTTTTAAACGCAGTGAATGCCAGTGAGTTTGTTAGTGAGCAAGTGGGTTTACCCACGATAAAAGATATCCTCGCAGAACTGGAAAAACCCGGTCGAGACCCTCGCCCTGAATTCATTACCGCAGAGTTCAAAGAAGGCGTAGAGGAAATTAAAGATCTACGTGACGACATGATCCTCGAAGGTGTGGTGACCAACGTCACTGCCTTTGGTGCGTTTGTGGATGTGGGTGTACACCAAGATGGTTTGGTGCACATTTCAATGATGAGTGATCAATTCATTGATGACCCGCGCGAAGTAGTGAAAGCCGGTGATGTGGTTAAGGTGAAAGTGATGGAAGTAGACGCACCGCGTAAGCGTATCGCGTTATCTATGCGCCTGAGCGACAACGCCAGCGATTACCAAGCTGAGAAAGCCACACCACGGGGCGAGCGCAAGCCCCGTAATTCTTCACCTCGACAGCACTCAAGCCAGCCTAAAGCTGAGCCATCAAATAACCCAATGGCCGCTCTTTTTGCTCAAGCGCAGAAAAAGAAAGGCAAGCGTTTGTAGTTTTGATCTAAACTAAGAGCATGTATTCCTGTTGGGATACATGCTTATTAGGATAGAGTGTTGCGCTTAGCTTGTTTTTATCCTCAACTAAGCTAGCTATAATCGCCCCAATTTATATCTTAAGGATAGTCTCCTTTGTCTCAGCTTCTCCCATTCGACCAAGTACTTACTCTGCTAAAGGCGGTTCCGCCTTCTGCATTACGTTTTTCCCGAGGCATCGAGAAAGAAGGGCTACGGGTGAATGCGGATGCACGCATTAATCCTCAGCCACACCCACAGGCATTGGGGAGCACATTAACTCACCCGCATATCACTACGGATTACAGTGAAGCGTTATTGGAGTTTATTACCCCAGTCAAACAAAATGCGGATGAAGTATTAGCCTTTTTAGATGATGTGCAGCGTTTTAGCTTTCATAGCCTAAAAGACCAATATGTTTGGCCAGCGTCTATGCCTGGCATCATTGAAGATGAGCTGGATGTACCGATTGCCGACTATGGTCGCTCTAATGTGGGCACGCTTAAACACGTTTATCGCCATGGCCTTTGGCATCGATATGGCCGCAAGATGCAATGCATTGCCGGATTGCATTACAACTATTCGGTATCTGACGAGTTATGGCAGGTCATTGCCGACTGGAAAGGCGAGACGTTAGATAAAGATTTTGTGAGCAATGAATACTTTGGGTTGATCCGTAACTTTCGCCGTTACTCTTGGCTACTGCTGTATTTATTTGGCGCAAGCCCAGCCATTGATGCCAGCTTCTTAATTGATGAAGAGCACGATTTAGAAAAGTGGGATGACAATACGTTCTATGCCCCTTATGCCACCAGTTTACGTATGAGTGGTTTAGGTTATCAAAATAATGCACAGGACGATTTATTCGTATGTTTTAATGGTTTGCCCACGTATACCCATACACTAAAAACCGCCATGCAGCAGTCTATGCCTCAGTACGAAGCAATGGGTGTAGAAGAGCAGGGCACATACAAACAGCTAAATACCAATCTCTTACAAATTGAAAATGAATACTATTCGGATATTCGACCAAAACGTAATAGTAAAAATGGCGAAAAACCGTTAACCGCACTCAATGAACATGGCGTCGAATATATCGAAGTTCGTTGCTTGGATTTGAATCCATTTGAAGCACTGGGTGCGAGTCGTGATCAAATAAACTTTATGGACTTGTTCCTGGCTTACTGCTTATTAAGCCCGAGCCCTAAGTTAAGCAATAGTGAATGTGCTGAGGTTTCTGAAAATCAAAAACGGGTGGTCATTGAAGGTCGTCACCCTGAATTCACCATGCAGCGTCATGGTGAAAGTGTGCGTCTGCAAGACTGGGCACGTGAATTACTGATCAATATGGCACCACTGGCGAAATTACTTGATGAGAAACAAGACGGTGACGATTTCCAAAACGCATTGCAGGCGATGTCACAACGAGTTGAAGACGTCTCGCTCACACCCAGTGCACAAGTGCTAGCTAAGATGAAGCAAAATGGTCAGTCTTTTTCTGAATTTGCACTAGAACAGGCCAAACAAGTTACTGAGTATTTTAAAGCGCCGGTAAATGATGAACGAAATGTTTATTGGTCAAAATTAGCGCAGCGGTCCATTGCCCAGCAGCACGAAATTGAGGCGCAAGACCGGCTTCCTTTCTCCGAATTCTTAGCTGAGTATCTAGTGAAAGCGTGAAGGCGATCACAAATACGATGGGTAAAATTCACATTGGCTAAAAAAGTCCGACGGTTTGCTTGATCTTGGTGCCTTGTGAGATAGATTTAACTCAAAAGGCATATGGAACTCGCTATGAAACTAGTGGAACCCCGCTGGGATCTTGAAAATTTGGAGAAAGCATACCGTCGCGGGTTTATGGCTGGCATGGTGGGAAAGCCTATTGTAGCGTGCCCACACAAAGCTGAAATTGTCGTAAACGCATGGGAAGCTGGCTGGCAAGATGGCAAAGAACAATTCGATATCAAGCACAGCACCCAACTAAAACAGACCCAATAAAAAAGGCCATAAAGTTATGGCCTTTTTTATACCCCTCATTTATTCATCTATGTATTAATTCTGAGCAACAAAATTCTGGAAGTATAAATCTTCTATATAGGGTTTTCCTTCAAGTTCAGTTAATAGCGCGCGAATTTCATCCAACGCCACCTGGCGTAATTTCTCACGGCCTTGGGCATCATTAACTGTGGTCTCGTTTTGTTGACTAAGCAGTAAGACCAGTTGATTTCGAATATAAGCCTGGTGATGATTAACCTTGCCTGCCGCTTCAGCACCGATAACGCGCAGTGCCACATCTGTTCGTATGTACTTTAATCTTCCGGTAGTGTTATCCCCATAATTGAGTACAAATGCCGGTTGCAGGTGAACGTATTGGGTGGCATTGCCTGTTGCAGGTGCTTCAGCCATGCTTACAGGGCTGTTAAGAGCGATGAAAGTCATTACAATTAGAAGGCGAAGTGATGTCATGCTTGATTCCTTTTTACGTTTTCTACCTTTAGCATAGATCAGCTTGGCCACCTTGCTGCAACCAAAGTCATAAACACATGTCTATGACAACACACTTCTCATATTGGCTTCTCATTAAGGGTATTTATGTTGCCGTTTTCAAATCGAATGATTTATCTGGCTGTATTTTTGGCATGTACTGGATTGTTGGCCAGTGCTTATTACTTTGAATACGTGATGTATATGGATCCATGCCCATTGTGCATCATGCAGCGTATTGCCGTATTAATTGTCGGAATAGGCGGCTTGCTGGGTTTTTTACTTGGACGCAATCAAGTTGCGCGTTTAGTTGGCGCGGTTGTGATGTGCCTTGGGGCCCTACTGGGCCTAGGGGTTGCGGGTCGTCATGTTTGGATTCAAAGCCTACCAGCCGACCAGGTGCCCACTTGTGGCCCAAGTCTAGAATACATGGTGGATACACTACCTTGGGCTGATGTGTTGACGATAATGCTTCGTGGTAATGGTAATTGTGCGGATGCACACTGGTTATTTCTAGGTTTATCCATGCCGCAGTGGGTATTGGTGTGGTTTGTTGGGTTTACTCTGGTAGGGGTTTACTTAGCTTTTAATCGCAAAAAGCAGTAGAAATACGCCAATAAAGAAATGAAAATATAAAGCGCTTGTTAGCGATACTATTGCAAAAATGCTGTGGGCTCAAGCACTAAAAATATAGAAAAATTTGAGCTTGCAGCGGTTAATTCCAGTGCCTATATTGAATGAACTGACCTTGGATCCATAACTATAAGCAAGAGGATTGGCCATGTTAGAAAGTTGCAAAGATGCTAAAGAACGTTGGGGCGGCGTGCATTCGTTAATTGACCGTTGGTTAAATGAGCGCCAAGAATTATTGGTACTTTACTGTGCCATCAAAGGTCTTAAACCTTACAGTCCCCGTGAAACCCCTTTATCAGTAAAAGTTCAAGCGTTCTGTCAGGTGTTGATGGATTACTGCAGTGCGGGGCACTTTGAAGTCTATGAGCAACTTGTACGTGAAGCCACCGAATTTGATGATGGCGGCATAGAACTGGCCAAACACCATTATCCATTGTTAGAGAAAATTACGGTTAAGTGCGTAGAATTTAATGACAATTACGATACGGCTGAAAAGTGCATTGAAAAACTAACAGATCTACCTAAAGACCTTTCCGAGCTTGGTGAGTTACTCGAAGAGCGTTTCGAATTAGAAGATGAATTGATCGAAGCTCTGCACAATGTTCATAAAGAAATGATAGCTTAAGAATCCTTTCCAAGTGGTGCTTTACCACTTCAGGTTAATAGACCCGTAGGCTCTTCAATTGAGCTGGTGTCTATTAACGTTCATGCTTATATTCAAATCTGCCAAAACCCTCAGACTCGCCTACACTTAAACTAGAAAGTAGGGACGCTGAATATGAAAACCAACCTCATTATCGTATTAACCTCATTATTGGTGGCTTGCTCCAGTTCCAACAGCCCAACCCAGCAATGGGAAGTGGCCGTGCGTGGTGTCTATAGTGCGTGTTTAGCGGCCGATGGAAACCATGCCTTAGTCGGCTCTATTCATCATGGTGGTAGCTATTGGCAAGTTAACCCCGCTGAGCGTGTATATGATTGGAACCATCAAGCAGAAACCTTAACGGGTGTATTAAGTTGTGCATTAAGTGACAACGACCGATATGCCAGTACCGCCGAACACCGCAAGATCGTACTTTGGAATGCACAAACCGGTGAGGCGTTTTGGTTATGGGAAGCCCCTGCCAATATAAAAGATATGGCGTTAAGTAACGATGGCCAGTTTGC
Source organism: Bermanella sp. (assembly GCA_002683575.1). Lineage (GTDB taxonomy): Bacteria > Pseudomonadota > Gammaproteobacteria > Pseudomonadales > Oceanobacteraceae > Bermanella. The sequence continues at coordinate 8,673 of NYTP01000083.1, read as the reverse complement.
GCTATTAGGGCTCGATAATTACCAAGCGGTTTTGTTTGATATTCAAAATGGTGGTGTTAAATCTCGATTAGCCCATGAGGGGGTAGTGCAAACGGTTAGTATGAGTCGTGATCGGCAATGGGCCATGACGGGCGGTGATGACTCTAACGTTAAGGTATGGGATTTGCGAACGGGTAAAAACGTATATTCTTGGCAATTGAATAATCAAATCAAGGTGGTCGCCTTAACTCAAGATGGGCAGCTCGGGTTTGCAGCCAGTCATCGTGATGACAGTGTTTTATGGGACTTATCAAACGGCAATGAATTAGCGCGCTTGCCTCAACATAATGGGTATTATCAAAGTGCTCGATTCAACCAAGATGCAACCCAATTACTGACCGGTAGCTCAAGTGGGCAAGTTATTTTATGGGATGTGGCAAGTGCACAAAAGTTGAAGTCTTGGCAATTATCACCACGCAGTGGCTGGGTAAATAAAGCGACACAGGTTTTGGATGTGGCATTTGCACCTAAGGGATTTAAGGCCGTCGGTGCAAACGGGTTGGTTTATCAGTTAGATTGAACGGTGAGAGTACTAGCGGTTGATGTTTTCAAGTTGCTGTTGACGATTGTCTAATGACTCTTGGAAACCTTTTATTTGATCAAGCATCTCGGGGACTTTATCCAGTGGTGCAGTGGTAAGAGGAAGAGATGTGTCATCATTTTGTGTTGGGTCGAATCGTGGCTTTTCTTTGGATTGATTCTGATAACCCTCAGGAAGGTCGATGGTTTTCATGGAGTTGATTTTATCTTCAACTTGCATAGCTTGAGCATTTGAGCCTTCAGGGGGGTGATCGCTGAACTGCCAATTTCCTTTTTCATCCTGCCAGCGATAAAGGGACTTGGGTTGATCACTGGAGATGACGCTTTTTCCAATATCAGAAGCCGGCTTTAAAAATTCTGATATTTCTAAGATGGGGCGACCATCTGGTTTTTTTAGAATAAACGGGCTGGCCAGTGCGAGTACCAAGGCCAAAAGTAATAGTTTAATGATTATACCCATTGCAGACTCCTTGTCAGTATTGAGGCCACTTTACCTGAATCTTGTCAAAGAATCAGCGGGAAGATTGTTAGGGTAAATAAAATGTAAAAGGAATGGGTGTAGAAGGATTACACCTTGTTATTAATCAGCAGGAAGCTAGGCGAGTGGGAAAAACCTTCGATCCTATAAAACCGCAAATTGCTAGAGTGGTTACTCAAGCGCAGCCAAAGCGAATCCTGATTGCAAATGCAAAAGGAGGTTGCGGTAAAACGACACTGGCCACAAATACAGCGGCCTATTTTGCAAGCCAGGGTCACAAGGTCGCATTAATTGACCATGACCCACAAGGTTCTAGTGCTCAATGGTTAGCGGCGCGTGGTCAAACCCTACCACCCATTTATTCAGTGGCGGCATACCGTAAAGATGATTCGCACACGACGCGAAGTTTTCAACTGATGGTGCCTATCAATACCACACATATAATTATAGATCCCCCCGCCGGTATAAGTGGAAATGTGCTTTCTGACCACTTGCGTCATTGTGATCTTGTAATGATGCCAGTGGTACCTTCTGTGATTGATATACGCGCTGCCACTGGTTTTATAAAAGATGTTTTGTTAAGTCCAGGTTTTAGAATTAAACCAAAACCCATTGCTGTCATTGCCAATCGAGTCAAACGAAACACATTAGGTTACAACAAATTAGAAGTGTTTCTGAGCAGCCTGAATATTCCATTTATCACCACTATTCGTGATACGCAGCAATATGTGCGTGCAGCAGAATTTGGAATGGGTATTTTTGATTTCAGCCAACCACACGAAAAAGATCTCGAAGAATGGCAGCCATTAATCAATTGGCTCAACTTTCAGCTCAATAACAGCGAAATCGTTTAATTATTTTCAAAAAATACCGTTTAAATCTGGCGTATCAGTTTTGTGTTTGTATAATTGCCGTATCCACACAGAGCATACCCAGAGGTAAACATGGCAGCACGTAAGAAACCCGTTACTAAGAAAGCAACTAAAGCAGCTGTAAAGAAAGCACCGGCTAAAAAGCCAGCTGCTAAAAAAGCACCTGCAAAGAAAGCACCTGCAAAGAAAGCGGTTGCTAAAAAAGTAGCTAGCCCAGTTACTCAGCTAGAAAACGAAATTGCCAAGCTAGTGACACAATTAGGTGCTGCTCGCACTAAGCAAGCTGCTGAAGCGACTAAGCAAGTCACTGCTGCCACTAAAGCTGTTACTAAAGCCGCTGCTGCTGCTAAAAAAGCAAAAGACGCTCAAGCGAAAGTTGCAACTAAAGTAAAAGCAAAGAAAACCCCTGCTGCTGTTAAGCAACTTGCAGGCGCTAAAGCAAAAACAGCTGAAGCAACTAAAGCACTGAAAGAAGCAAAAGCAGTTGCTAGCGCAGCCAAAGCGGCTCAAGCTGAAGTGAAAGCAGAAGCGGCTAAAGCGGCTAAAGTTGAGAAAGTACGTACAGCAGCTGAAAAAGCCTTCCTTAAAGCAGAAGCGGCTAAAGACAAAGCGGCTGCTGCAAAAGAAAAAGCCAAAGCGAAAGCCGCTGCTGTTAAAGCAAAAGCAAAAGCTAAAGTAGCCAAAGAGAAAGCGAAAGCCAAAGCCGCTGCTAAGAAAGAAGCGGACAAGCTGAAGAAAGAAGCGGCTAAAATCAAAAAAGCTGAACAGAAAGCAGCGAAAGCAGCCGCTAAAAAGCTTAAAGCTGCCGCAGCAAAAGAAAAAGCCAAAGCGAAAGCAGCGGCTAAGAAAGTAGCGAAAGCAGCTAAGCCTGCTGCGAAAAAAGCGCCTAAAGCCGCTAAGCCTGCAAAAAAAGCAGCTAAACCAGCTAAAGCGAAAAAAGTAAAAGCAGCTAAAGTTGCTTCTGCTCCAGCCGTTGAAGCTAAGCCGGAAGCGCCAGCTGCCGCTACGCCAAGCTTATTTGCTGAAAATAACTAAGACACACTGGTGTCCTAGGGTTGCAGGTGCTGATAAAGCGCCTGTAACCAGCCTTCCTTATTTATTATCTTCGCTTCCCCCAAATACCGTTTGATACTTGATTCAAACACCTCGTACCCACTCAATCGTGATGTTGGCCAATCTTTGCTAACCTGGAAGAGTAACGCTTGTTGAGCTTGTTCGCCTGTTAACTCCAATTGTTTACATGCCTCATAAAACGGCCCTTTGGTTAAAAGCTTGATTCGCTGACGCAATTGCCGAATAGGCCGAATGTTATTGATTTGCCAGTTGTGTATTTCATCCATCGAAGCCGAGGGTTGAAACAATTTATGTTGCGTCGAAAGCCAGCCAATAAAGAGCAGGATGTTGATATCTAAGTGATACTGGTCTTGGGCGTTTAATAAAAAATCTGCACAACCAGGTTGTTTATATTGCTCTAAGGAATATAACCAAAATGGGTTATCCCAGCGATTTGTGGCATCATGCGCACCTTGACACATCGTCCACCTCTTTGAATTTGTGAAACCGAGTTATGATACGTCTGCAACAGGTTAATTTACACCTAGGCACCAAAATAATCTTACAACAAGCGGACCTAACGGTTCACGATGGCCACAAATTAGCCGTAGTAGGAGCCAATGGTGCAGGCAAGTCCACACTCTTTAAGTTACTCCTCAACCAATTGGTGCCTGATCAAGGTGAATTATATTTACCGAAAAACTGGCGCATAGCTCACATGGCGCAAGAAGTGGCTGCGTCTGAACAAAGCGCGTTGGATTATGTGCTAGATGGCCATCAGGAATTTCGCCGTATTCAAAATGCAATGGTAGCGGCTGAAAATGCTCAAGATGATTTAACCCTTGCCAGTCTTCATGGTGAATTTGAAGTGATCCATGGTTATCAGGTGGCTCAGCTAGGGCAAACCATGCTAGCGGGTTTGGGTTTCAAACAAGAGCAGATGTCGCATCCTGTTAGTGCCTTTAGTGGTGGCTGGCGCATGCGTTTGAATCTTGCTAAAGCCTTAATTATGCCAAGCGATTTACTCTTGCTGGATGAGCCAACTAACCACTTGGATTTAGATGCGAGCTTGTGGCTTGAGAGTTTTCTGCAAAAGTATCGTGGCACCTTATTGCTAATTAGCCATGATCGCGATTTCATCGATTCAGTAGTGGATGGCATTGTGCATTTACACCAGCAAGCCATTAATTTGTATTCTGGTAATTATGCTGATTTTGAACGCCGTCGGGCTGAGCGCCTTGCTCAACAGCAATCTTTATTTGAACAACAACAAGCTCAAATTGCGCATATTGAAAGTTTCATTGAGCGCTTCAAAGCTAAAGCCAGTAAAGCCAAGCAGGCCCAAAGCCGCGTAAAAGCCCTTGAACGCATGGAGCGTATTGCCCCTGCTCATGTGGACAGTCAGTTTCATTTTGAATTTCCTAATGCGGATAAATACAGTGATCCTCTGTTGAATTTACAGCAGGTGAATATTGGTTATGGCGATAAAGTGCAGTTGGAGTCGGTGAATTTATCCTTACGCCCAGGGGATCGTATTGGTTTGTTAGGTGCAAACGGTGCGGGTAAATCCACATTAATAAAAGCCATTGTGGGCGAATTGACCGCCATGCAAGGTGAATATTTCAAAGGTGAATACCTTGCCGTTGGCTATTTTGCCCAGCATCAAGTGGATGAGCTGGATCTTCGTCTTACACCTGCGGAGCATCTACTGGCACTTAAACAGGATGCGAGCGATCAAGAAATCCGAAACTTTTTAGGGGGTTTTGGCTTTCATGGAGACCAAGCCCTTGAAGTGTGTGAAACGTTCTCCGGAGGCGAGTTAGCGCGCTTAGCACTCGCACGTATTGCATGGTTAAAACCAAATCTTCTTATTTTGGATGAGCCCACTAACCACCTCGATTTAGACATGCGCCATGCCCTTACCTTAGCATTACAAAATTATGATGGGGCCATTGTAGTGGTAAGCCATGATCGGCATTTATTGGTAAACACCGTTGATCAGTTTTATCTTGTGCATCAAGGTCAAGTATCGGAGTTTGATGGGGATCTTGAAGACTATCGCGCTTTTATTAAGCAATCAGAAGATGACAACCAAGAAACCGGTGAGCCCAGTAAGCAAACCACCAACAGCGCTGAAGCTAAAAAAGAAAAAAAACGCAAAGAAGCTGAGATCCGTAAATCCTTAAGCCCACTTAAAAAGCAAGTGACGAAACTCGAAGCTCAGGTAGAAACCTTACAAGCACAGATGGCTGAGATTGAAGAACAATTGGCTGACACCTCATTGTATGAACCTGCGCAAAAAGCACAATTACAAACCGTGCTTGGCAATCAAAGTCAGACTAAAAAACAGTTAGATGAAGATGAAGAGCAATGGATGATGTTGCTTGAAGAACTGGAAGAGCTAGAAGCGCAACTCATTCAATCAGATTAAACGGATAGCTCTTGGCCTGACTCATGGGAGTCAGGTAGGGTAAGCGGTACGACCACACTAAACAGGGTGCCCTTGTTGATTTCACTGCTGGCAGTAATGATGCCGCCCAGCTGTTGCGTGACAATGTTATAGGTCATATACATACCTAGGCCGGTGCCACCATCCCCTCGTTTTGTGGTGAAGAAGGGGTCAAAAATTTTACTGCATGTCACTTCGTCCATTCCTTCACCGTCATCTTTATATTCCAAGTGCAGATTATCTTCATCCGCTTTAATGGAGAGATAAATGTTGCCATGACGATCCGGAAAAGCATGCTTAATGCTATTCATGATCATATTGCTGATGATGTGATAATAGGCGCCAGAGTAACTCTCAATGATTAATTCAGGGCTAATATCCAGATGCACCTTTATCTGAGTCTGTTTTAACTGAGGTTTTAATGTCACCAATACCTCATCAACATGTTCATAAATGTTAAACGAAGTGACTTCTTCAACGGACTGGTTAACGGCCACATTTTTGAACGTCTGCACAAGCTGCCTTGCCTTGCGTAGATTTGTTTCCATGATGGATATGGATTCATGGGAAATGTTTAAGAATTTACCGAAGTCAGTGGCGGTCAATGTTTTGTTATCGAACTTTTTTTGCAGTACTTCACTTTCTGTTTTATTGAAGGAAAGGGCCGTAATGGAATTGCCTAAAGGCGTATTAATTTCATGAGCGACGCCAGCCACAAGTTGACCCAATGAGGCCATTTTTTCTGCAATGATGAGTTGCTGCTGAGCATTCTCTAGATCCTCCGTGCGCTCTTTGACCTTATGCTCAAGTGTGTCATTGGCTTTTTGTAAGGCGTTGGATTTCTCTTTGAGCTGTTGAGTCATATCATTAAAAGCACGGCCAAGAGTGGTTAGCTCATTATTGGTGGTAATATTTACGGCCACATCCATATCACCTTTACGCAAGCTGACGACACCGTGAAGAAGTTGGTCTAATGGTCTGCGTAAGTTCACTTGAACCATCCAGTAAATTGAGGCTGCGGTCACAATGATGGCCAATAAGGTGACGAGAGTAAGGCGAATGATTAACGAATTAGTTCGTTTGATTAAGCCTACTGTGGGGCTTAATGCCATGACTTTAAATGTTTTATCATCATCACTGGGTAAACCCACAGCCACCTCTGAGAAAATATAGGGGTCATTGCCAACCTCAAGGTCATGCTCTGAAAAATGATACTGTTGGTTATGGTCAATGCTGGATGCCCAAACATGCTCACTGTCTACAATTGCCAACTCAGCGCCCAGTCTATCTGCAACCGTTTGTAAGCTATCGTTATCCGGTTCTTGTACCGCGACAATAATGATGGCCCGTTGAGAGGTGATTTGCCAATTATCAGGATGGACTAAGTCGATTACGATTTGTGACCAGGTGATAAATTGAAGTCGATCTTGGGCAAGGCTGATAACTTCACCGGATGTGAAGTTTTTAGGTCGTGATAATTGATTGAAGTGATCAGAGGGGATCTCATTAGTAAGTTCAACGCCCATGGATTCATAAAAGAAATCGGAATTTTCTTGGTATACCGTGCTGATATCAAAAAAATCACCATCATAATTTAAACGATGGATCGGTAACTTATAAACATGGGGTGTTTGTTCATAGGATTTTTTGTCATAGCGGAAAAACCAAACAAATTCATGATCAATGATGACAGAGGGCAGTGGCGCACTATTTTCATGTTGATCAAATGTATCCGTGTGATAAATCGTCAGCTCACTTAATTGATGTGACGGTAATAAGTGAATGAGGGATCTTGCGAGCTGTAACTGGCTTTGAAAATAAAAAGTAGCATCGGAATCAAGAATCTTTTGATTAATTTGAGAGGCGTCTTCGGCATACAATGGCCCATAATTATTTAGTAGGACAAGTTGCTCTGTAATAATTCGATTGGATTCCACATCACCAATTGAATTATGGGTACGGCTAATATTATTTTCTATTTCTGATGCAAATAGGTTTCCGGCGGCTTGTACTCGCTCAAATGCTACTTCTTTTAAATCGCCATAAGACTGCCAGCCCACTAGTGCCGCTACACCCACAGAAAAAATAATCAGAGCAATGAAAACCAATCCGATTAACTGGCGGCTAATGCGATTCATGGCAAGCTTCATTGTGGTGCCTTTCGCCAACGCTTGATGGCGGTATCGTAGCTTAATGTGCTTGGTTTCTCTCGTGCTTGCGCAGGCTTTGGTGAACCAGGTTGTGCCAACCAGTATGCCTGGGTTCTTTTTGGATTTAATTTGGGTGAATATCGAGCGAGCTTTAAGCTACCCATGATTTTATCTTGCTCGTAAGCAATATTATTCATGGCCTCTTTTGCGGATATTTGTCCATTTATGGCTCTATCAAGATTGGGCCACCATGCGCGAAATAATAGAGGATAGTGGGGCACATTCAGACCCGTATCCGTCCATAAATGGATGGCATCACTTTGGTAAAACTCGATAAGGCCACCCCAGCGTGATTTATTTTTTTGCACAAAATCGCTGGACAATGTTGAGTGCCTAACGGGCGTGCCTCCTGCTTTAAATTTGGCAACGGCGGCGGACTTACTCACACAAAACTGCGCCCATAACCAAGCTGCCGCGCGCTTTGGCCCTCGGGTATTTTTGGGAATGGTCCAACTGCCAGCATCTTGGTAGCCCACTTTCATGCCTTGTTTCCAGTAACGGCCATGAGGCGTGGGTGCTAAACGCCAGACAGGTTCACCCTTTTCATTGATCATCTTTCCTTGCTGATAGGCCGGTTCATTGATCCATAAGGTGTAGAGGAACATTTGTTGAGCCACATTACTTTGAGCGGCGGCAATATTATTATCTCGAAAGGTGCCTTGTTTGGCGGACGGTGGGCTGTATTTATTAAGCCAATCAATATAGCTTTGCAAAGCATAAATCGCCGCTGGGCTGTTCGTCGCACCACCACGTTCCACACTGGACCCCACAGGGCTTCTATTTTCGATGCGGATGCCCCACTCATCAACAGGCGTGCCATTAGGCAAGCCGGTATCACCGGCACCTGCGATGGATAACCATGAGTCAGTAAAACGCCAGCCTAAAGACGGGGATTTTTTGCCAAAATCGGTGTGCCCATATACTTTTTTTCCATCAATGGGCGTGTTGGTAAAAAACTCGGCGATGTCTTCATAGGCGGCCCAGTTTTCAGGTACCCCCAATGAATAGCCATTGCCTGTTCCGTATTTTTTT
>NYTP01000082.1 GCA_002683575.1 Bermanella sp. | reverse complement strand
TGGTGGCATGGGGGATGTATTGACGGGCATCACGGCCAGCTTAATGGCTCAGTATTTAAAAGCCCAGCCAAGTGCCTTGCATGACGTCATCAGTGCGGCTGTTTGCTTACACAGTGCCGCCGCCGATGAAGGTGCCAAACAAGGGCAAAGCAGTTTGCTGGCAAGTGATTTGCTGGTTGAATTACGCCAGTTATTAAATTGACAAATACGACGATTGATTAGAGACAGACATGGATCATTTAGTACAACAATTTGCTGACGAAGCAGCCATGCTAGATTGGGCCCATGCTCATGCTGGGGATTTACAGGCGGGTTTGGTGATTCATTTACAAGGTGATCTAGGCATGGGCAAAACCACCCTGAGCCGCGGCATCATTCAAGGGCTTGGCCATACTGGTAATGTAAAAAGCCCTACTTACACCTTGGTAGAACCCTATGAGCTTGGTACCCTGAAGGTCTATCACTTTGACTTGTATCGCTTAGCCGACCCAGAAGAGTTGGAGTTCATGGGAGTCAGGGATTATTTTGCCGATGACACCCTATGTTTGATCGAGTGGCCAGAGAAAGGCACGGGCGTATTGCCTGAGGCCGATCTTGAGATAGTAATTGAGCCTTGGCAGGCTGGTCGTCAATTGACCTTCAATAGCCACACCGATAAAGGGCGTGCCCAGCTTGAAGCGTGGGCTTAGAATTTCACTAAAATAAAAAGATGTAACGTGCGTATCGTATTAGCCGTTTTATTAATGTCGTTATCCCTTGTGACGCTTGCCGATGTGCAAGGGGTTAGACTGTGGCACGCGCCGGATAATTCCCGATTGGTGTTTGATTTAAACAGTAAAGCGGAGCATAAAATCTTCCCGCTTAGCTCCCCTAATCGTTTAGTGATTGATATTGAAAACAGCAAAATGCTGGATACGCTAAAAGACCTTGATACCAAGGTCGGCCCCATTAAGAAAATTCGCTGGGGCATGCGTGATAAAAAAGATTTGCGTATTGTGTTGGATTTACGCGAGCCAGTAGATGCAAAAAGCTTCCCCCTTGCCCCGAATAAAAAATACAGCCATCGTCTAGTGGTTGATTTAGTGCCTAAAAATAAAGAAATTAGGCCCTTACAAATATCCAAGCCTGTACTGGATGCCAAACAGGCTCAAGCCATTAGCCGCGATATTATTGTGGCAATCGATGCCGGTCATGGTGGTGAGGATCCGGGCGCGATAGGACATGGTGGTATTTACGAGAAAAAGGTGGTGATGGCCATCGCAAAAAAACTCGCCGCGTTATTAGAAAAAGAGCCGGGCTTTAAACCCTTTTTGGTACGTACCGGTGATTATTATATTGGCCTGCGTGATCGCACGAAAAAAGCACGGATGTCCAATGCGGATTTGTTTATCTCTATCCATGCCGATGCCTTTAGTAGTTCACGAGCCAGCGGCAGTTCCGTGTTTGCATTATCACAACGGGGCGCCACCAGTGAAGCTGCCCGTTGGTTGGCTGATAAGGAAAACTCTTCTGACCTCATTGGAGGTGTGGGGGGCGTAAGCCTGGATGATAAAGAGGATTTGTTAGCGGGTGTGTTGCTGGACTTATCCATGACGGCAAGCTTAAGTGTGAGTTTGGAACTTGGCCAAATGGTATTGAACAGCATGGGCGGCGTATCAAAGTTACATAAGCGCAGAGTCGAGCAAGCCGGTTTTGCAGTGTTAAAGTCCCCTGACATTCCTTCACTGTTAATCGAAACGGGTTTTTTGTCGAACCCCGGAGAAGCAAAGAAGCTTAAAACGGCTTCTTATCAAAGGCGCATGGCCACGTCTATTCATCAAGGTATTAAGCGTTACTTTATGCAGTTCCCACCACCGGGTACGTATTTAGCCAGTATTCGTGATACCAGTAATCGTCTCAAAGAATATGTCATTGCGCCTGGGGATACCTTGTCGGTGATTGCTCAGCGCCATGCCACCTCAATGGCAACACTCAAGCAGCTGAATGGTTTGAAAACCAGTATCATCCGTGTTGGTCAAGTCATTAAAGTGCCGTCTTCATAAGAGTCGGTACTATCAATCGAAAAGAATGTCATGAAACGTATTGAAGTTTTAAGCCCTCGTCTTGCCAACCAAATTGCCGCTGGCGAAGTGGTTGAGCGCCCTGCAAATGTGGTGAAAGAGTTAGTCGAAAACAGTCTGGATGCCGGTGCTAATCGTATCGAGGTGGATGTGGAGCAGGGCGGGGTTAAACTGATCCGCATACGTGATAATGGCTTTGGCATTGAAAAAAGCGACCTGCCCCTTTCGTTAAGCCGTCATGCTACCAGTAAAATTAAAGACCTTGATGATTTAGAGTCTGTACAGAGCCTGGGGTTTCGAGGTGAAGCACTGGCCTCCATCGCATCGGTCTCCCGTTTAGTATTAAGCTCACACGAACAAGAGAGTGATGACGCCTGGCAAGTACAAGCGGAGGGCCGTGATATGGCCACCGAGGTGAAACCCTGTGCCCATCCTGTGGGCACCACCATTGAAATGCGTGACTTGTTTTTCAACACACCTGCCCGTCGAAAATTTTTACGTACCGAAAAAACCGAATTTAACCACTTAGAAGAAGTGGTGAAACGCATGGCATTGAGCCGATACGATGTCTCGTTTCAGTTGCGCCATAATCAAAAAGTGATTCATAGCCTGCGCCCTTGTACCTCTGAGTTTGACCGTGAAAAACGCGTGGCCAGTTTGTTAAGCGCTCAGTTCATGAAAGAAGCGGTGAGCATTGATATGGAAGGTGCCGGCTTAAAATTATGGGGTTGGGTAGGTTTGCCGACGTTTAGTCGCAGCCAAGCGGATATGCAGTACTTTTTTGTCAATGGCCGTATTGTGCGCGATAAACTGGTGGCCCATGCCATTCGCCAGGCCTATCAAGATGTGCTTTATCACGGGCGTCACAGTGCCTTTGTTTTGTATTTAGAATTAGACCCTGCGCTGGTGGATGTGAATGTGCATCCAACTAAGCATGAAGTACGCTTTCGTGATGGCCGCTTAGTTCATGATTTTTTATTCCGTTCATTGCATAAAGCGCTAGGAGCAGTTCGCCCTGAAACTCCAGAGGCGGATGCCAATCTTCATGCACAACCGCAAGTCAGTGGTATTGCTGCCGGTGAATTTGCTGGACAAAACAATATGCCATTACAGCCCGCTCAAGCAACGGGCAACCCTTGGCAAAGTCACTACACTCCTCAGACTATTGCCCCAGGCCAGGTGCAAGAGCAGATGCAAGGTTACGGGCAATTGCATTCATCGGCCTCAGATAACGGACCGGGATCGTCCCAACCTATGCCTAATATGAATGCTATGCCCACCATGTCGGTGGATAATAATGGCGAACAAGTGGTGCCCCCATTAGGGTATGCCATCGCTCAATTGCATGGTGTGTTTATTCTTGCACAAAATGAACATGGTATGGTGGTCGTGGATATGCATGCGGCCCATGAACGCATCACCTATGAACGTTTAAAAACGGCTTATGATGAGCAGGGCATTACGTCACAGCCTTTGTTGGTACCTGAAACCATTCATGTCAGCCAAGAGCAAGCCGATGAAGCCGAGCAGCACGAACAAGACCTTATTAAGCTAGGCTTTAAATTAGAGCGCTTAGGTCCGGAGACGTTAGTGATTCGACAAATGCCGGTGTTATTACGCAACGCCAATAGCGAAGCGTTAGTGGTCAAAGTATTGGAAGATTATCGCCAGCATGGTGGCTCACGTCACATGACCGAATTTAGAAACGAAGTGTTATCGAGCATGGCGTGCCATGGCTCGGTGCGGGCGAATCGCCAGCTGACCCTAGCCGAGATGAACGGCCTGCTACGTGACATGGAAATCACAGAACGCAGTGGTCAGTGTAATCATGGCCGCCCAACATGGACCCAGTTATCCATGAAAGAACTCGATAAACTATTTATGCGTGGGCAATAACGTGACAAAAATACATGACTCATTGCCTCCGGCTATTTTTATTATGGGGCCCACCGCCTCAGGTAAAACGGCATTAGCTTGTGCCCTTTATGACACCATTAAGTGTGAGTTGATCAGTGTCGACAGCGCGCTTGTCTATAAAGATATGAATATAGGCACGGCCAAGCCTACGGCAGAAGAACTTGAACAGTACCCCCATCATTTGATTGATATTCGCGACCCATCCGAGCCATACAGTGCTGCGGATTTTCGTGAGGATGTACTGGCCTGTATGGCACAAGTAACGGCCAGAGGGAATATTCCGGTATTGGTGGGTGGCACTATGCTGTATTTTAAATTTTTACTAGAAGGCGCCGCTGATTTACCTGAAGCCAATGAAACAGTGCGCCAACAAATTGAAGATGAAGCCTTGGAGAAAGGCTGGCCTGCCATTCATGACAAGCTAGCTCAAGTGGACCCAGAATCGGCACAGCGATTAAACCCTAATGACCCTCAACGAGTTCAGCGCGCATTAGAAGTGTATTTGGTAACAGGTAAAACCCTGACCGAACATTGGGCCGAACAAGAAGATAAAAGCATCCCTTATAATGTGGTGCAGTTTGCTATTTGCCCAAAAGAGCGCAAGACCTTACATGAACGTATTGAAATGCGTTTTGAGCAAATGCTTAAGGATGGCTTCGTTGATGAAGTGCGCGGGCTTTATCAACGTGGTGATCTACATGAAAGTTTGCCGGCAATTCGCGCTGTGGGTTATCGACAAGTATGGGAATACCTTGATGGTCAGTTAAGTTATGACGATATGGTCTTTAAAGGCATGGTCGCAACACGCCAGTTAGCCAAACGTCAGGTGACTTGGTTACGCGGTTGGGATCATCTAAATTGGCTTGAAAGTGAAGACCCAGAACTGGTACCCAATGCGCTGTCGATATTAAAAGCGCACGTTCCCTTAGTCATGAAATAACACAGTGTTCTGTAATATTTATTAAAATTGGCCAAATTGCGCCCCGTTGTTTGCTATGATGGCGCGTATACTTGATCTAGATGTCTCAATAACACGTATATCTATCTCTTTTGAGGTAAAGATAATCATCAGGATGTGAATTAGGCTATATTTTGTTCTGAATAGTCGGCCTGATAGGTTGCTCTGAGTTATTTCAAAAAGCTTACTGCTAAATAAGCACCATGGTAAATAAACACCGTTTTCTAAGTGCATCATTACCAAGGTTTGTTCCTAGGGTTAAAAGATGGTCGATATAAAATATCGGTCATTTGCAACAATGGGTAAAGCCAGTGTCTACGACCTTAGTAGATACTGAAAAAGATCAAGGCTAGAAATGGTTGTTGTATTAACACTGATTTATTACTAATCAGTGAAAGTTAGCGCCTTCTGCCTTGAAAATAGTGGAATCCAAGGCCATAGTTGTGGCATAGTCCGCGCACAATTGCATAGGGCATGGGCGAATCGCTCAATCATTAGGAGATAAAAATAATGTCAAAAGGGCACTCCCTACAAGACCCTTACCTGAATGCGCTTCGTAAAGAACGTATTCCTGTATCTATTTTCTTGGTTAACGGCATCAAACTGCAGGGTCAGGTTGAGTCGTTTGATCAGTTCGTCATCGTGCTAAAAAACACAGTGAGTCAGATGGTTTATAAACATGCTATCTCTACCGTTGTGCCGTCACGAAATGTTCGCCTAGCGCCGACAGAAAAAGACGAAGAATAAACGAATTACTCAAAATAGCTCGAACGATTGGCGACGAAAGTGGTCTATTGTGCGAGCTATTTTGCTTTTACTTCGCTTGTTTGTGCCTGCAATCGTGCACCACAGTGGGCGATATTATTAAATATTGAGGTAGGCCTTGTTTTTTGATCGTCCCGATAGTGGCGAAGGTGCAGTACTGGTCCACATAGATTTCCCCGAAGGCGCAGAAAGGGAAGATCCCCGCGAATTTGAAGAATTAGTTCGAAGTGCCGGGCTAGCAGCTCTTGCTCTTATTACTGGCACCCGAAGTTCCCCAGATCCTAGAACCTACATTGGTAAAGGCAAGCTTGAAGAAGTGCGCGAAGCCGTTGAGTTTTGCGAAGCTGAGCTCGTCCTTTTCAATCATGCATTATCCCCAAGTCAGCAACGTAACCTAGAAGTTGAATTAGATTGTCGAGTGGTCGACCGTACCGGTTTGATTTTAGATATTTTTGCTCAGCGCGCTCGTACACACGAGGGTAAGTTACAAGTTGAATTGGCGCAGCTGCAATATCAAGCCACGCGGCTTGTACACGGTTGGTCCCACTTGGATCGTCAGCAAGGTGGTTATGGTATGCGAGGCACAGGTGAGACTCAATCTGAGGCTGACCGTCGTTTATTGCGTGATCGTGAAAAGCTCATCAAAAGTCGTCTTAAGAAAGTGCAGAGTCAGCGAGACCAAAGCCGTCGTGCGCGTAAGCGTTCCTCGACGCCATCGGTGTCCTTGGTGGGGTATACCAATGCAGGGAAGTCCACTCTGTTTAATGCCCTTACTAATGCTGAGGTTTATGCTGCAGATCAGTTATTCGCAACCCTGGACCCCACTTTGCGCCGTTTACCTGTGCAAGGTTTAGGTGAAATAGTACTGGTAGATACAGTAGGGTTTATTCGTCACTTGCCCCACAAACTTGTAGAGGCCTTTAAAGCCACGCTTCAAGAAACACGTGAGGCGGACTTATTGCTCCATGTGATTGATTGTGCTGACGATGACCGCGCATTAAATATGGAACAAGTGGAGATCGTGCTAGACGAGATAGACTCACTAGACCGACCAACACTGCAGGTTTTTAATAAAATTGATTTAATGCCAGGCCAGACGTCGCGCATCGACCGAGACGAAACGGGCATGCCTTGGCGAGTATGGCTCAGTGCAAAAGACGCAAATGGTCTTGAACTTATCAACCAGGTGATCGGTGAGATTCTGACCAGTAACTTGTTTGAGCAGACCATAGAGCTGAGTCCTAAAGATGGCCAGCTGCGTGCATTATTGTATGATCAAGGTGCAATTTTAAATGAAACCATTGATGAAAATGGTCAGTTTGTCCTAGATGTGCGTATAGAAAAAGACGATATGCTTAAGATACTTTCGCGAGCAGGGATTCCGTCAGAGCGCTTTATCCCAAAAGACAAAGAGTTCTGGCAACAATAGTGTTACTGTTTGTCGCATCATAAAAAACAAACAGTTATTATTTCATTCATATGAACAAACTAAATGGAGTGCTTATGGCTTGGAATGAGCCGGGGGGCGGCAACAACGATAAAGACCCGTGGGGCAATAATAATCGTGGTGGTAATAACCAGGGACCACCAGATTTAGATGAAGCCCTAAAACAGCTAATGGATAAACTAAACGGCATGTTTGGTGGTAAAAAATCAAGCTCTAATGGCGGCTCTAGTAATAGTAGCGGCCCTGGAGCAGGTGGTTTCTTTGCCTTGATTCTTATAATTGGTTTGGGTGTATTGGGTTTTAAATCTGTATACACAATAGATGAACAAGAACGTGGTGTGGTGCTAAGTGTTGGTAAATACGATCGTACGTTACAGCCAGGTTTACGTTTTGTTATTCCTTTCATTGAAATCGTAACGCCTGTTAACGTGACCAATGTGCGTAACGCAGAACTTAAAGAGTTGATGCTCACACAAGATGAAAATGTGGTTGAAGTAGCCATGAACGTACAGTACCGAGTGGTTGACCCGGTGTCGTTCTCATTGCGTATTGAAGACCCAGAGCGTTCATTACTACACGCAGCTGAATCGGCATTACGCCATGAAGTGGGTAGTACTGATATGGACCCAATTCTGACCAGTGGTCGTACGTTGCTTGCAGGTAATGTACGTGATCGTCTACAGACGTACATGAGCAATTATCAAACCGGTATCGAGGTTGATAAGGTGAACATCAAAGATGCAACCGCACCACAGCAAGTAAAAGCGGCCTTTGATGATGTGCAAAGCGCAAAACTTGATAAAGAGCGTTATGTGAACGAAGCAGAAGCCTATGCCAATACCATCGTGCCTGAAGCCCGTGGTAAAGCACAGCGTATGCTAGAAGAAGCAAACGCATATAAAGAGCAAGTGATTGCTCGTGCAGAAGGTGAAGCGGATCGTTTTGTTAAGTTGCATAAAGAGTATCGTAAAGCACCAAAAGTAACCCGTGAGCGTTTATACCTAGATAGCATCAGTAAGGTGTATGGTAATTCGAGCAAGGTTTTGGTGGATGTTGAAGGTGGCAATAACATGATGTACTTGCCGCTTGATAAAATTATGGAGCAAAGCCGTACAAATCGCAGTGAAATGACATCAGGTTCGGATGCCGATATTTCAGGCATTGCTGATCGTGTTGTTGAAGAGTTACGTTTACGTCAAGCCAATCGTGTTAGGGAGGGTCGATAATGAGTCCTAAGTCTATTGTGCTAAGCGCGATTACCGCGATTATTATACTGGTGGGTTCTTCCAGTCTTTACATGGTAAATGAAACCGAACGCGCGATTAAACTGCGCTTTGGTGAAATCATCTCTGATGATATTCAGCCAGGTATTCATATCAAGGTACCGATGATCGATAACATTAAGAAGTTTGATGCACGTATTCTGACATTAGATGCGCGTCCTGAGCGTTTCCTTACCGCAGGTAAGAAATTCTTAATTGTCGATAGCTTTGTTAAGTGGAGAATCGAAAATGTTCGTGACTTCTATAAAGCTACTTCTGGTGATCGTTTTAGAGCCGCAAGCTTGCTTGCTAACCTAGTAAACGATGGTATTCGTGCTGAGTTTGCTAACCGCACAGTACAAGAAGTGGTTTCCGGTGAGCGTGATGAATTAATGGTGCAACTCACCAAGATTCTCAACGAGCAGTCTGAAAATCAATTCGGTATCCGTATTCTAGATACTCGTGTGAAAGGCATCGATCTACCTGAGGACTTGATGAACAATGTGTATCGTCGTATGTCAGCAGAGCGTGAGCGTGAAGCGCGCGAACTGCGTTCTCAAGGTAAAGAGCTAGCGGAAGGTATTCGTGCGGACGCGGATCGTCAGAAGACGGTACTGGTGGCCAATGCTTATAAAGAGTCTGAGGTTACCCGTGGTGAAGGCGATGCAATTGCATCCAGTGTTTATTCCAAAGCCTTTAACCGTGATCCAGAGTTTTACGCGTTCACCCGTTCTTTGAAAGCCTATGAAGAGACCTTCAATGGCCAAGAAGACGTGTTGCTGCTTAAGCCGGATAGTGACTTCTTCAAGTACATGAAGAGCACAAAGGGTAAATAAGCTTCGTTGTCAGCCCTAGTGGGTGTTAACAGCTGAGTTCACATTAAAGCCTCTGTTTTTATACAGGGGCTTTTTTGTGTCCTAAACCCTGATTTACAACGGGCAATAGGGTTGCACAGGGTGATTGATGTCATGCTCGGGTGTGGCGGTAACGGACTTAGGGCTCGAGATCGCCCCCAGCTTCTTACATCGGTGAAAAAAAACGTGTAGAATTCGCGAAACCGGGCTAATTCCCGGTTTTTTTATGTACAGGATGTACGCTAAAACCCAGTGTCATGAATCGAAATACCATGAGTATTGACAGGAAATGAAGCGGTTTTAGTCGATAAATGCGCCATCAGGATGATATTGCGCATTATAGTGACCCTTATGATAGACAGCTCAGTTTGGCAGCAATTTCTAATCGCATTTAGCCTGGTTTTGGTCTTGGAAGGTATCATTCCATTTCTTTACCCTGGTCGTTGGCGTCGCATGGTGGTTCAAATAGCCTCCATGGATGATCGAACCATGCGAATAGTTGGCCTGGTGAGTATGCTCTGTGGTGTAGGGCTTTTAATCATTGTTACCTAGAGATAGAGCGAGTTCAGTATGAATCAAGCCGATCGCTGGTTGTTACCCGACGGTATCGAAGAACTCTTGCCCCCTGAGGCAAAGCAGCTTGAAACCATGCGCCGTACCTTATTAGATACCTTTTCTAATTGGGGTTATGAGCTGGTTGTCCCGCCACAATTAGAATTTCTTGAGTCATTGCTAACCGGTGTTGGCCGTGACCTTAACTTACATACCTTCAAAGTTACCGATCAATTAACTGGTCGTCTGATGGGTGTGAGTGCGGATATTACACCGCAAGTTGCCCGCATTGATGCCCATAGCTGGGCAAAAGAAGGCGTCAATCGCCTTAGTTATTGCGGCTCAGTTTTACATACTCGTGCAAAATCTTTATTAAGTAGTCGCGCTCCTATGTTAGTAGGTGCTGAGCTATTTGGTGAGTCCGCGCCGTGTGCAGATGTTGAAATACTGTCTTTACTATTACAAAGCATGGATCGAGTTGGTTTAGGCCAAGTCCACCTAGATATCGGCCATGTAGGTATTTATAAAGCGTTGGTGAGTGCGGCTCAATTGAGTGAAACGGCGGAAGGGCAAATTTTTGAAGCCCTAAATAACAAAGCCGTTACTGAATACCGGTTGTTAGTTGAGCAGCAAGTCGAAGGCAAAAAACTTCAAGCGGCGTTTATTTCCTTGCTTGAATTAAACGGCTCTACCGATGTGCTTGAAAAAGCAAAAGCATTAAATGAAGTGGCCGATGTGGCATCTTCACTTGAGAACTTAGGCAAGATCTGCGCAACACTTAAGTCGCGCTTTAAGGATGTCGATATCTTTATTGATCTAGCGGAATTACGTGGCTTTGATTACCACACGGGCGTTGTTTTTGCGGCATACGTTGAAGGTCACGGTCAGGCCGTGGCGCAAGGTGGTCGTTACGATGATACCGGTGCAGTTTTTGGTCGCGCACGCGCGGCAACAGGGTTCAGTGCAGACATTAAGCAGTGGGTCCGCCTAGCCAATAAACAAGTATCAACACAGGATGGCATTTTTGCACCGGTTGATGCGGACTGGTCTGTGGTGAGTGAATTGCGCTCACAAGGCAAACGAGTCATTAGTGGGTTGTCAGATATTGATACCCCAGCAGCCTTTGGTTGCACTTCGGTACTGGTATTCAAGAATGACCAGTGGATTGTGGAAACTCTTTAAGCAAATTATTACTGAGCAAAACCAGCTATGGGCAAGAATGTCGTTGTACTAGGTACACAATGGGGTGATGAAGGAAAGGGCAAGATCGTTGACCTTCTCACTGAAAAAGCAACTGCAGTTGTGCGTTTCCAAGGGGGCCATAACGCGGGTCACACCCTGGTGATTGACGGTGTAAAGACCGCATTGCATTTGATTCCATCCGGTATTTTACGTGATGGCGTGCAGTGCATCATCGGTAACGGTGTTGTGGTTGCACCCGATGCATTACTCAAAGAAGTGCGTGCATTAGAAGAGCGTGGCGTTCCGGTTATGGAGCGTTTGCGCTTGTCTCACGCATCTCCATTAATTTTACCGTATCACGTGGCCCTCGATCAGGCTCGTGAGATTAAACGCGGTAATGCGAAGATTGGCACCACAGGTCGTGGTATTGGTCCTGCATATGAAGACAAAGTGGCGCGTCGCGGTTTGCGTGTTGGTGATTTGTATCAGCCAGAATTCGCAGACAAGCTTAAAGAAGTGATGGAGTTTCATAACTTCTCACTTAAAAATTACTACAATGTCGATGAAGTCAGCTACGAAGAAACGCTTGCGTCATGCATGGATTGGGCTGCACAAATTAAAGATATCGTGGTGGATGCGGTCGACTTGGTTCATACCATTCGTATTGCTGGTGGCGATATCATGTTTGAAGGTGCCCAGGGTACGCTTCTAGATATCGACCATGGTACCTACCCATTTGTAACGTCATCTAACACAACCGCTGGCGGTGTTGCATGTGGTTCAGGTGTGGGTCCGTTATACCTTGATCAAATTATGGGTATTACTAAAGCTTACACCACTCGTGTGGGTTCAGGTCCATTCCCAACTGAACTTCCATCTGAAGAAGGCGTGGGCGAACATTTGGCCCGTGTTGGTCATGAAAAAGGCACAACCACCGGTCGTTCTCGTCGCTGTGGTTGGTTTGATGCTGCACTGGTTAAACACTCTATTCGTGTTAACTCGGTGAATGCGATCTGTTTAACCAAGCTTGATGTGCTAGATGGTCTTGATGTTGTGAAAGTGTGTGTTGGCTATAAAGACGCTGACGGCAACATGATGAATGTACCGGCAAGCGCTGATCAGTTTGAGAAGATTACGCCAGTTTACGAAGAGCTGCCAGGGTGGAGCGAAAGCACCGTTGGTGCAAATAAGCTTGAGCAACTGCCAGAAAACGCGAAGGCTTATGTTCGTTTTATTGAAAAAGCCATTGAAGCGCCTATCGATATTATTTCAACCGGTCCTGACCGCGTTGAAACCATCGTATTGCGTCACAGCTTCGATATCTAATTTAATCGAAGCCCGAAAAACCCAGATTTATCTGGGTTTTTTTATGCCCGATAAAAAGTTTCTGGCGAATTGGGTCTTATTGAAATTCCCGGGGTGCGAGATTGTGTCATTCATACCCTGTGTTTCATTATCTAATTTGATTACTATTGCGCATATTAAGATGATTGGAGGTTTTTATGAGTCAGTCCAAAGGCGAGCAAATTCGTCGTCAAGTTATGGGGGATGAATTTGTTGATCGTGCATTAAATGCCGCTGATGTTTTAACCCAGCCCATGCAAGATAATATTAATGAACATGCTTGGGGAGCAACTTGGTTGCGTGATGACCTAGATTTGAAAACTCGCAGCTTGGTGACTTTAGCCATGCTCACAGCATTAAAAGCGCCCACTGAAATCAAAGGCCATACCCGTGGCGCCTTACGTAATGGTGCGAGCAAGGAAGAGATTGCAGCTGTGTTTTTACATGCTCAAGTATATTGCGGCGCACCTGCGGCACAAGAAGGGTTTCGCGCAGCCAAAGAAGTCTTGGATGCTTGGGAAGACTGAAAATAAAAAGGAAGATACCAGGTATGAATCAAGCGCTAATTGAGATTTTGGCAGATGGCAAGTTCCACTCAGGGGAAGCCCTTGGCGCGGCTCTGGGTGTGTCACGAGCGGCCATCTGGAAGCAGTTGCAAAAGTTAGAAGCGCTTAATATACCACTTCATTCTGTGAAGGGACGAGGTTATCGACTGCCTGATTCGGTTGAGCTGTTAAATCGTGATGCTCTGCAAAAGGCAGGCTTTCCGTTTGAAGTGTTTGCTACTAGTGAGCTTGCCCTGAGTTTAGACTCAACCAATAATTTCATGATGAACAAGGCCGATGAAAACCGAGAACAAAGGCATATTTGTTTTGCCGAGATGCAAACATCTGGTCGAGGGCGTCGCGGACGCCAATGGTTAAGTCCGTTTGCGCGTAATTTGTATTTCTCAGTACTGTGGCCTTTCAGTCAGGGAATTGGTGCTATTCAGGGGCTGAGTCTAGCGGTAGGTTTGGCTATTCATCAAGTGGTTGAACGCCATGGTATTCAGGGGGCTGGATTAAAATGGCCTAATGATATTTTAGTTAAGCACCAAGATGGTTATGCGAAGTTGGGTGGAATTTTGATTGAAATTACTGGAGACGTTACGGATAACTGCCAGGTGGTTATTGGTGTTGGCTTGAATGCAGATGTATCTGCCCATGATCAATCTCAACTTGATCAACAGGCGGTCGGTCTCAAGCAAATTGGATTTGAAGGTTCCCGTAACCAATTGGCCAGTGATGTGGTTACTGAATTGGTGGATGTATTGACAGAGTTTTCCCAAAGTGGATTCGCTAAATTACAACAGCGTTGGAATAACGCTGACTGTTTTCATGGTCAACCGCTCAAGGTGCACTTGCCTTCAAGTCATATCGAAGGCGTGGGTATGGGTGTGAACAGTAAAGGTGAGTATCAAATACAAACACAAGATGGCCTTCAGGTGATTAACGCTGGTGAAGTCAGTCTGCGCTTAAATGGGGGTATCTAAATGCGATTAGAGCTTGATGCTGGTAATACAAGAATTAAATGGCGCTTGAGTGATCACAGGGGTCGCTTTGATGGTGGCCTGGATCTCAAGTCTGCCATTGAGTTGTCGCCTTCTTGGCTGGGTTTGGTTGAAGAGGTGTGGGTGAGCTCGGTTCACGATGCTCATAATCAGTGGATCGAAGACCAGTTTCCTCAAGCAAGGTTTGCTTGTTCGCAGGTGGCTCATGCTGGTTTGAGCAATAGCTATGAGGACCCACATAAAATGGGGGTGGATCGTTGGCTGGCAATGCTGAGTGCGTGGGATAAAAACCCCGATGCGGTAAATATTGTTGTGGATGCCGGTACAGCGATTACTTTAGATATCGTTGATGCCTTTGGGCGCCATGTGGGTGGTTATATCTGTCCAGGGTTTCATATGATGAAAAGCAACCTCCTGGCCTCAACCAATAAGGTTCAGGCACAGTCTCAGTGGCAGATAGGCCGAGCGCCTGGGCAGTCTACTCAACAGTGCGTGGATCATGGTATCCAAGATATGGTGGCGTGCTGGGTAGAACATCATCGAGCCATGCAGCCTGAGGCAAAGATCTGGATGACAGGTGGAAATGCGGAGGCGTTAGGGTCGTTATTGACAGAACATGTAGAGCTAGTACCGGACTTGGTGCTAGATGGTTTGTATGTCCACTTTTCAAAGTAGAGAGCTATGCGATTAATATTAGTATCCCTGTTGATTATTAATCTTGCCTATTTGGGTTATCAATTTACACAGCCCGTTAAGATAGAGCAGGAGGAGGTCATTGATGTCACTGTTTCCACAGGGGCAGAGCCAATTCAGTTGTTGTCGGAGTTAACCGCTAAGCCAAAGATGAACCAGCTGGGTTCATCAAAAAAAAATCCGCTTTGCTGGGCGGTAGGGCCTTACCCTGTAGAATTGGATGCTAAGCATTTATATGCTCGTATGCTTGCCATGGATATTGATGCAAGGGTGGAAGCTCAGTCAGTGGTAATCAAGGAAGAGTTTTGGGTGCACCTAAAACCCTTGGCGAATAGAAAGCAGGCGATGCGTAAACTTAAAGAGCTGCAAAAACGCAAAGTGGACAGTTTTGTCATCACAGAAGGTGAATTGGAAAACGGAATTTCACTGGGTTTATTTGGTAAGCAAGCCTCAGTTGATCGCTTATTGGCAAAATTAAAAGACAAGAACATTACTGCAAGTGTTAAACCCTTAAAGCGAACGAGAAATCAATACTGGGTTATGGCGCCTATTAATGCGCAGTTTCCCATGGATGAAGCCACTCGAAATAGGCTGATGGAAGGGCGTGAAACACCTTGGATTCAAATTCATTGCGATTCGGGTTTGCCTCAAGCATAAAACTTGGGTATTATGCGCGCCCTCTCCACAGAGTTCTTGCTGTGAAGAAAGTAGGCTGTATCGACTAAGTGTTTGAAAATATGTAATTTTTACGAGAATTACTTGACACAAAACACAAGCATCGGCACAATCTGCGCCACAATTTGGTGGGGTTCCCGAGTGGCCAAAGGGATCAGACTGTAAATCTGACGCGAAAGCTTCGCTGGTTCGAATCCAGCTCCCACCACCATGATTTCTAGGCAAATCTTAAAGCAGTATAAGATTGAGTTAGCCTTTAAGGTTTTGCGGGTATGGTACAATGGTAGAACCTCAGCCTTCCAAGCTGATGATGCGGGTTCGATTCCCGCTACCCGCTCCAGTGTCGCTGATATAGCTC
>NYTP01000081.1 GCA_002683575.1 Bermanella sp. | reverse complement strand
TCGTGCATAGATTGGTCAGGAAGAGGACCGAACTCAGAACGTAGAGCAGCAACCATCCAACCAGAAAGGTATAGGTATTTACGTTCAGTAGTACCGAAGTGCTTCTTGATAGAGATCAGTTTTTGCTGACCTACGAAACCATGCCAGCAACCTAGAGACTGAGTGTATTTAGTTTTGTCTTTGTCGAAAGCAGCCATGTCAGCACGCATGATGTCTGCAGTGTACTGAGCAACGTCTAGACCAGTTTTGAATTTGTTCTGAGCGCGCATGCGAGCAACAGATTCAGGGTTGATAGCATCCCAAGGGCTGCCAGCAGCTTCTTTAGCAGAAGATACTGATTTGATGTCGTCTTGATAAGCTGACATAAGTCCGATCCTTAAAAAATAGGTTAATTGTCTAAAGCCGCCTATAAAAATAGCAGCTTTATCGAGGCACGCCTCTTAAATGACTCGCGCATCTTAAGGTTTTTATGATAATTTATCTAATTTATAGCTCTTATAATGGGTATTCATGAGGTGAATGTGGACCGCTTTGATTTAAACTTGCTTATTTATCTAGATGTATTGCTGCGCGAACGCAGTGTAACGAAGGCTGCTCAGTCTCTTGGGATTACACAGCCTGCCATGAGTAATGGCTTAAAGCGGTTACGCGAACTTTTTGGTGACCCAATTCTTGTTCGCACCAGTGATGGCATGAGTGCCACTGAACGGGCACAGGCTCTGCAGCCGCTGGTTCGCAATATTTTGGCTGAAGTCGATGCCGCTGTACAGCCCACTGGGGAGTTTAAATCCTCAACCAGTGGTCGTGTTTTTCGGATCATGGTGAGCGACTATGCTGAGGCAACCTTGGTGCCCGCTATCGTTAAACGTCTTCGCAACGAAGCGCCAGGGGTGATTCTGGACTTTTTAACCCCTTCTGACGTGACCTATAAAGATGTGGAGCAGGGTAAGGTGGATATGGCCATCAACCGGTTTGATGAGTTGCCCCAGTCTTTCCATCAAAAAACCTTATGGCGAGATGGCTTTGCCTGTCTGGTTAATCCAGCCAACCCCTTGTTAGAGGGGTTTGATTTAGATAAATACATGCAGGCCAACCATATCTGGGTGAGTAAGACCGGTATGGGGGTGGGTACTGGCGTGAATCCATCGAAGGATAAAGCGGTGCAGTTGGGCTGGGTGGATGAGGCGCTTGCTGAGACAGGTCATAAACGCAACATCAGCGTGTTTACTCGTCACTACCAAATGCCGGCCTTATTAGCGATGAATAACGATCTGGTAGCGACATTGCCCACCAAGGTGGCTAAAATGCAGGCGCTATCGGGTGCATTGGTAATGGTGGACGCCCCGTTTGAGATTCCAGCATTTGAACTAAAAATGGCTTGGAGCCCTCTATTACATCATAACCCCCCACATCAGTGGATGCGGGCATTGATTACAGAAGAGTCAGAGAAGCTGGCTCGCATTTAACGTGCTACATACATAATTATAAAAATTGGTTTTTCACATGATACGCATATTTACTTTCAGCCTTATGACCTTATTACTCGCTTGTAGTAACTCGGTTGACCAAATAGACGGCTTTCCCAATATTGATATTACCGGCGTGGTACTCAACGGCAATGTACGTGATGCCAGTGTTCAGGTGGTTGGAATTGATAACTATGGGCAGCCACAAAGAAATGCCGATGGTGAGATATATGCGGATCGTTTTTTTACAGATGCTAATGGTCGTTATAATTTAGCGATTAATGGTGTGGCGACCGGTTCTTTATTGTTTATTGTAAAGTCTTATAACGAAGAAGGGCGCAAGACCCAGATTCGTTGTGCATTAAAAGACGGTTGTATTGATGAGGATAAAGTCTCAGTCGATTATGGTGACTGGTACGATGCACCTGCTGATTTTGAATTGTGGGCAGTCGTAAACGATGCGCAAAGTATCTCAAAAGTGCATGTTAGCCCAATTACGCATTTAGCGGCTCGTTTGGCGTTTAGTGATTTTACATGGGATGGCAATACTGGAGTCTGTGAAGATTATAATAGTGGGGCTGGCACCTGCAATGTCTCTCTCCCTTTGAACGGCATATTCACCCCGCAAAGCATTCATGAGGCCAATACTCGCGTAAAAGCGTTGTTTAATTCTGATTCCAGTATTTATGCATTTTTAGAGCCTTTCTCACCGTTTTTTACTTCTAGCCTCGACACGGTTTCAGTGATTGACGGTGCCAAGCATGGTTTGTTGAATTTAACTTGGCAGTATCAAGCAAGAGAAGAAAACCTGACATTGTCAGAAGTGTTGGATGATTGGTTAAACGATGCCTTTCTAGCTAACGCCGGTCAGTTGTACGGAGATGACCAAACCAATACACCTGCCCAATGGGACTTAAAAACCGCGTTTGATTATGCATCAGCGATTCAAACCGAAATGGCATTGCCAGATAACGCAGCATTAACTTCTGCAGCTTCTTCTTTTAATACAATTAGCGCAACTTTGACGAACGTCATTACCAGTGAAAAGGGGGCTGATTATCTAGATAATCTAGCTGAGCAAGTGACCGCTGCAAGGGAGTTTGTAGAGAACGCTCAAGGTTGGATTAATGGTTACAATAACGGAAACTTGGTTCCTTTTTTAGATAGCGATACGGCTGCCGAAGTATCCGCAATGGAAGTTCAATGGGAAGCTATGCAAGCAATACTTGGCCCTGAATTGCAATCTGTGTTTTTACCGGTTGTTGAAACAGTCCATTATGCGCTTGTGTGTTCCGCAAGCGCCTCCTGTGGTACAGAGCCGTATGTGTTTTCTGATCCAGGCGCATCAATATCCTACGACGCTACAACGAAACGTTTTAGTTATACAAATACTTTTTCTCAGACGCTTGTGCGTGGTGAACTATTAAGTGTGGGGGATAACGGTTTGATTAAATCCTTTTCATTCACACAGGATGTAAAAGTTGAAAGCGACGCGGGCTTATCCATATTACAAAGCCGCACAAACAATAAAGCATCAATAGGTGTGTATCTCGATTCGGTATTGGTATCAGGTAGTGAGCCTGCCATTAAACGTATCGAATTTAGTCTTCCGCAAATCACCATAAAAGCAAAAGAGTCACTAGGTAATAGTGATTATCAAGACTTGGTGTACACAGCCGACAATGCAAGTCTTGTAATGCAGGGTGTAAAAGACCCAACACGCCCTGACATGCCGATTCATTTTAATTTAGAGTCTTTGTTGTTGCTTGGTCAGGTCTCTAATGGTTCGGATGTGTTAGATGTGGATGTCACTCTTAATGGTAGTAACGCCGCTATTCATTACCCTGCACAACGTTTTCCCGATCTAAACTTTGTTTGGCGTG
This sequence comes from Bermanella sp., assembly GCA_002683575.1. Lineage (GTDB taxonomy): Bacteria > Pseudomonadota > Gammaproteobacteria > Pseudomonadales > Oceanobacteraceae > Bermanella. The sequence goes on along the minus strand of NYTP01000081.1, from coordinate 4,060 downwards.
GTTCGGATATTAAACGATATGGTCAGTTTGATGATACCGGTTTGGATGCTGCACAGTTAGCTGGGTGGTTGGCATTGCCAAGTGATGTCACCTTGAATGAAGTTCTGGCGGGTGAAGTGATTTATCAGACGCAAGCACAATTTTCTAACTTGGGTACGGCGCTCAAGTCTGAATTAAGTGTATCCAATTATCATCAGTTTGAATTTGGCGAATTACAGTATCCAGGTGGTTCAACGGGTCTTGCTATTTATAAGCGAAATGCCAGTGATTCTCAGTTTGTCAGGCAATGTAATGCAGCTGATGGTGCTTGGTTATGCTCTGATGAAGTGGCACTTGCTGATCTTGGTTGTGATGGGGCGTTTAAAAACGACAGCGCTTTTACCTCGAATGCCAGTGCATCGGATGCATTTGTATTTTTACAAAAAAGCGACTGCATACCGCAAGTGAAAATTGTCGGTCGCGGTGTGTATGATATTCAATATCCCATTAATCTTGACGCTTTTACTAGCGGCGATAGTTTTGATGTAAAATTAATTAAGCCACATTATTTGGGTTTGTCATCGTTTAATATTCGGTTGTTGTCACGGTTTAAAGATGGTCAAAATAATCTTGATGAGACACCGGTCTTATTAAATATTCTGGGCGCATTTACGGATACAGAGAATGTCAGTATTGCTTTTTCAGTAACTCATGATTTTATTGGTTATGGCAACACCAGCTCGCTGGGTTTAGTTGAAGTCATCCCGTATGGGGAACGTACATTATGGTTTGCTGTTGGTAATAGTGATCAAACTGATGAAGATTCAGTGGTGTATTATATTTTGGATAACAATGTCTCTTTAGTTATGTCCGGCTTTGATTTTCGTAGTAGTGATGGGTATCACGATCAACCTTTAGGCTATATCCGTTACGCTGGTGCCTTAATGGGTACATTAAGACAAGAAGGTGACCTTTACGTTGTGCGTTACATCGATGGAAGTTGGCAGCTGCTTTGACGCGTTTGTGTTTAGTTTTAGGTTTCATGTTATTGCCATTGCATGATGTGATCGCGGATGTTTCGGTAGGCATTCGAAGTGAGGCATTGCTCGCAAGTCCTGCGATGGCCATTGATGAGTTAGACTCCAGCTGGGAAAGCCCAAGTGAAGGCGATTATGCCCAGGGGCGTGCTAGTTGGGAGGTTTACACCCAGCTCAATGATAATTTGCAATTAGGTGTGCATCAACGCTGGCATTACCTGCTGGCATTTTCACCTCAAACCGCCCAATTTTATTCACGACTTGAAAATAATCAAATCGATAGTGGAACCTATAACTTAGATTTTCGTATGAATGCGGCACAGGCTAGAGGCCTATTTGCACAATACTTTATACCGTTATCTTCTAGTTCATCAATTTCAGTGAAAGCAACTGTACTCAAAGGTCAGCGAGTTCAGAAAGGGGAGCTAACAGGTACTGGGCTCGTCAGTGGGGATGCCTTTGCATATGATTGGAATTTGAATTATGTCTATGATGAAAATCGTATATTTGATGGGCCTAGATCCTCACCGCAGGGGTGGGGATACAGTTTTGATGTATACGCGATGCATCAATTTAATGAGCGCCATCACCTTGAGATTAGTTTAGAAGATCTGTTTTATACCTTGTACTGGCAAGAAATTGAACAAGACAATGGGTGCCTTGATCGGCCTTTAAGCTCCTCTTGTCGTGTGTTTAGCAGCAAAAAAACATTTGTTCAGCGTTTCCCTGTGATGGCGACGATGAAGTGGGGGTATCAATTCCAAAGCCTACAGACAAATGTGAAGATTGAATCTTGGCAGAGGTATCGCGCTTTATGGCTGGGGCTGGATTATCAAGGCCTACTGCTCGAAGTGGATGGTATTAACGAAATGCTAAATATTGGCTATGAATCTACAGGTCTCAAGGTAAAATGGGCTTTTGATGATGTACGCTACTCGAATGCGAAACATTGGCAGCTTGCCCTTGATATGAACTGGCCTATTTTATGATCTATGAACACTACTTTTCCTTAACCCAGCGCCCGTTCTCAATTGCCCCAAACCCCAATTTTTTATTTGCCTGTGGTCAGTACAGAGAAGCCCTGGCAGCCCTAGAGTATGGAATGCTCCACCGTGGCGGGTTTGTGTTGCTTACCGGTGAAGTGGGTACCGGTAAAACCACGCTGTGTAAGTATCTGTTGCAGTCCGTGCCTGCTGATACCGAACTGGCTTTAGTGCTGCACCCTCAGTTGGATCGTATTGAGCTTTTACAGCTCATTTGTAAAGAGTTTGGTGTTGAAATTCGTGGTGCTCAAAAGGAGTCAGAATTAATAGAAAATCTCACGGCTTTTTTGTTATCGGTGTATTCCAAAGGTGGCTACAGTGTCTTGATTATTGATGAGGCCCAGCACCTAGATGATTCTGTACTTGAATTAGTCCGCTTGTTGACCAACCTTGAAACCCATGAAGACAAGTTGCTGCAAATTATTTTATTGGGTCAGCCTGAATTAAAGTCACGATTGAATCAATATCAGTTGCGTCAGCTTAATCAACGTTTTACGGCTCGCTTTCATTTAGAGGGTTTGAGTTTTCTTCAAGTGAAATCCTATCTGGATCATCGAGTGGAAGTAGCAGGGGGGCAAGGTTCACTTTTCTCTGTGTCAGCTGCTTGGCTCTTGTATCGATTAACCAATGGCATCCCTCGCTTAATTAATGTGCTGGCAGACCGTTGTTTGATGGGGTGCTATGCACAACAAAAAAATCAAGTTAGCCCTATGATGGTCTGGAAAGCGGCTAAAGAAGTATTACCGGTTTCACAGAAAACCAGCCGACCTTGGTTAAAATTTGCATTTGCCTGTGCGGCGATTGTGGGTGTGTTGCAATTAACACAGGTGTTGAATGTGACCCAAGACGACTTAACCAAGCCGTTCATGTCGAATGACTTAGTTGCTCAGTTCGTACTTTCTGAGAATGCTGATGGGCAAAACACATCAAGTCAAAACCCGTGCGTGAATCAAAATAATTGTTGGGCGGGTACATTGCCAGTGAGTGTCGTTTTGCAATCTCAAATGCAAGGTAAGGTATGGTTTGATAATCAGTGGCAGGTATTTAATTCTCAACCCCTTGCAGGCAGTGATGTATCAGTGGTGGTTGAAAATGTTGATTCGCGTTATTTAGATGGATTAATCAAACCCTTCCAGCAAGACCCATTGATCCCCTGGGTGAGAGAGGTGTTACTCTCACAAGAGTATGGTTTAAACGGCGAAGATGTTTCTCAGTGGCAAATTATTGCGCCAAACTCCAATGTTACGGATTCATCGATGTTATACGACAGTGTATTAAAAGATTTAGTGAAAGCGTTTCAGCGTCAACATGGTTTATTGGTTGATGGTGTATTAGGCCCGCAAACATTGATTAGCTTGTCGCTGTGGGATCAGCAAACACAGATGGCGGCCCAATAATATGTCCTATCTATTAAAGGCACTTGAAAAAGCCGAGCAAGAAAGACAACAAAATCTAAATTCACAAGAAACCCATTCGAAACCAGTGGCATCCCATGCATCCTTACCTAAGGGCATTGTTGTATTTGTGGTCATGTTGCTTGCCTTGACGCTGTGGCAAGTGTGGCCAAGTAATGATGTTCAATCATTACAGGATGCGGAATCGGACAATTTGCCTTTAGGTGCAGCAGAATCTAAAGCGGATCGTTCAGTGGTAAAAACTGAAACAAATAATGCTCAATCGCTGGTTGATAAAGGTCTGACGGGTATGGATGACTCTTCAAAATCTGATGCAGTTAATAATGGGCTCACTAAAACACGTGAGCCTGTTGATTTGGCGCCTCAGGCAAAAGACTTATCTCAATTAAGTGCACAAGAATTAGCGCGTATTCCTAGTTTAAATCTTGCCAGTCATATTTATTCAAGTGCAGCTGATTTTCGTTCTGTGGTTATTAATGATCAAACTTATAAGCAGGGCGACTTAATTAAAGCTGGGTTGATATTAGAAGAAATTAATCAAAGCGGTATTGTTATTAATATTCATGGTCAGAAAGTTGCGCTGCCC
>NYTP01000080.1 GCA_002683575.1 Bermanella sp. | reverse complement strand
AAGATAGCGAGCCTTCTAATTCACATGCTGTGTAGTAATAAGCACCATAACCATGGCCTTCAGTTTTCATGGCATTCCAAGCACTGTATTCAAACAACGGCGACCATTGACTACCAACTGTAATATTGTGCTTATCTTTAGATAAAGAGATATAACCTTGACGAGTATTGACAGATGCACCGCCGTCGTCTAATGCATTCACTTCTTGTTCAATGTGATAACCCGTTGTCCAGCCATTCGCATGCTCTTCAGTACCAGATACAATGAAGCGTGATACTACAGGGTTATTCATAGCAAGATTACGATCGTCATTATTACCTTGTGGCGAATTAAAACCTTTAAAAATAAGACCTGTTTCGTCACCTGAGAAATGCTCTAAACCCAAATCCACAAAACCAGAAATGTTGACACTTGGGGCTGCTATTGCGTTACCTGCTAATGTAAAACCGGCAACGGCTAATGCTAAAGATGTTTTTTTAAACATGCTTTTTCCTCTCTATTAAAGTTTTAACTTTTGCGATTACTAGCAAAAGTTTGGGGCCATCGTTAAAACTCGTTTTAAACATACAGGATGTGGGAATTAGTTCAATAATCAGCGGTCAAAGATGACTACTTTTTACCAAGTTAGTAAACACTTCGCTAATAAGTAGGGTAAAACAAGCCATTTTTTAAACAACTTGAAACATTTCCTGTCCCTCACCCGCCCCATTGCTGTGTTTAATGTTTAATCAAACAGAGGGTTTATCACACAATGTACAAAAAAATGTTGTGACGCCAGTACTATATTAATGTGAAAAGTACGCGTTTATTGTGCTAACCACTTAAATAATGTTGATCGAATTTTTGGAAAATATTGACCACCAATTGTCCAATGACAACAATTTTCTATTTCTTTTAATTGAGCCATGTTGCCAAAACGCTGAACGATTTTACGTTGAATTGAAATGGGTGTGATTCGATCAGCGGTGCCGCCTATTACTAATATTGGGCACTGGATATTATCCACATTCACATGAGCCGCAGAATATCGGCGCAACAATAACCCCATGGAAATCTGAAAAGTCGCCATGCCGGATTCATAAGTCGAGCGCGCAAAAATTTCTTGCTGACACTCTGGGCTTTGTGAGTTGGCAATGCCGTATCGAATATTCGGCAAGTTTACTTCAGTGATTCGACGCCAAAGCGGAACGCGCAGCAAGTTGCTCCCTAGCGTTCTTAGTACCGATACGCTGACGCCATTAATGCCGGCAGGGGCAGCTGAAGATAGTAAGATCAAGCGGTGACACGGCACTTGCGCCGCCACCAATTGCACAAGCAAGCCACCCATTGAATGACCAACCAAAATAGGTGGTTGTTGTAACTGTTTTACCTGCTCAACAATATAAGCCACATAGTCTTGTAGGCGAGTTTGCGCTAATCGCGCTTTACTACTCTCTGTGTGCTCTGCTTTTGAATAGTGGTAAGGCAAATTTATAGCGCAGGTGGCATAACCTTCTTCTTTGAACGCCTCTTCTACCGTTTCTAGCGTATCTTGATCACTCCACATACCATGCACCAGCACAACGCTGGGTTGATTTTCACTACATGTCGTCATCCTTTATCCTTTTTGTTTTTATATTGTGTATAGCGGCTCATCTGATAAAGCCCTGAGCGAATAGCATAACCATACCATTTAAATCAATTCGTAAGCATTACCGTGGATGCCTCTTACCTTTAACCGCCATTATTAAGACTGACTGTCTTAGTATTTCGCCCTTGTGTGTTGGCTGCACGCTCTTTACAATGCGCGCCATCTGCAGGAGAGAGGTCATTGCTGGCCCGCCGAAGGCGCAAACTCCCATAAACGCTCAGGCACCCGGACTGCAGAATCAGAAATCGCTAACTGGAGAGCGATTACCCAGACCGAAGGGTTTAGGTAATCCACCGACGGAGCAAATCATCACTCAGGTGTGATGGCTAAACTCTCAGGTAACCGGACAGGGGGAGGGCATTGCAGACATGAGTATTCTGTATGCTGACCCTTGCTTATCTTATTGCTATTACCGCTGAAGCCATGACAGGCGCACTGGCCGCTGGCCGTCGAAATATGGATTTATTTGGGGTTTCCTTAATTGCCTTTCTAACGGCTCTGGGCGGTGGCACCGTACGGGACATTTTACTGGGTAATTTCCCGGTTAACTGGACCCAGCACCCTCAGTATATTTATCTCACCATTGGTGCCGGTTTATTCACAATTTTGGTGGCCAAATTTTTACACAAACTTCAGCAGTTATTTTTAGTATTAGACGCCATTGGTTTGGTCGCCTTTACCTTGATCGGTTGCAATGTTGGCCAACGCTTAGGTTATGAACCCGCCATTGTAATTATGGCCGGTATTATTACCGGTATATTTGGCGGAATCTTGCGTGATGTATTGTGCAATCGCCCGCCAGAAGTTTTACACCGTGAGCTCTATGCCAGTGTGGCTTTGATCGTGGCCATCCTATATTTGCAGCTGCAAACATTCGATATAAGCGAAGACATTACCTTATTGGCGGCGTTTAGTGTGGGGCTACTATTGCGTATGTGTGCATTACGGTGGCATTGGCAATTACCCACATTTAGCTACGCCCCAGAGCGCTGGCAAAACGATAATAACCCGTAACTCTTTATCTAACTTCACACCCAACTTTCGCTCTTCTTTATGAACTGATTCAGTTGTGTGTTTTTAGGTCATTGGTTTAAGCCATGATTTTTTTAACGTTTTTTTAAACTTTTAAGGTGCTATATGAATGCTGTTTTAGTAGCCGTTTTATTAATGCTTATTTTAAGTATTGCCCGACTACATGTTTTATTGTCCATGATCATCGCCGCATTTGTCGGTGGTTGGATCGCAGATATGGATGTACAGACCACCCTTGACGCATTTAATACGGGCATTGGTGGTGGCGCCGGCATCGCACTGAGTTATGCGCTATTGGGTGGCTTTGCGGTGGCCATTTCGTTATCAGGTTTGCCGCATATTTTAGCTAAAAAGATTTTAACCGTGATCAACGTTCAACAGTCTCCTTCGCAGCAGTCGATTTCTTGGGTACGAAACGGACTATTGATTGGCTTAATGCTGGTGGCCATTAGCTCCCAAAATATTGTGCCGATTCATATCGCCTTTATCCCCATTCTTGTGCCGCCTTTGTTATTGATCATGACGCGTTTACAGCTGGACCGTCGTTTAGTGGCCTGCGTATTAACCTTCGGTTTGGTAACACCCTATATGTTTTTGCCCATCGGTTTTGGCAATATTTATTTAAACGAAATTCTGTTGGCCAAAGTCAGCAGCGCAGGGCTCAACACCGATGGTTTGTCTGTTGTGTCGGCCATGATGATACCTGCGTTGGGCATGCTGTTTGGGTTAATCATTGCGGCACTGTTTAGTTATCGCAAGCCGCGACAATATGCCATACGTGAACAACTGACTACCGCACAAGATGAGCACACATTTAATGCAAAGTCTTTGTGGGTGGCCGGTGCAGCCATTGTGTTGGCTTTAGTGGTTCAATTATCCGTAGGCTCTATGGTTCTTGGTGCGATGGCTGGTTTTTTGTTGTTTTCAGCGACGGGGGTAATTCACTGGCGTGAATCCGATGGCGTGTTAGTCGATGGTATGAAAATGATGGCGTCCATTGGTTTTATTATGATTGCGGCATCGGGATTTTCAGAGGTTATTAAAACCACTGGGCACATTGATAGTTTAGTCAACGGCAGCGCTGACTGGCTGGGTAATAATAAAGCGTTGGCAGCATTTGCACTATTAGTTGTGGGCCTGATCTTAACCATGGGCATTGGCTCATCCTTTTCGACCATACCCATTATTGCCGCTATTTATGTGCCACTATGTATTCAACTTGGCTTTAGCCCATTGGCCATTGTGGCATTAGTGGGTACCGCTGGCGCCCTAGGTGATGCAGGTTCACCCGCATCCGATTCGACACTAGGCCCAACCGCGGGTTTAAATGCCGATGGTCAACACAACCATATTAGCGATACCGTGATACCCACCTTCATTCATTTTAATTTGCCATTACTGGCCGCCGGCTGGATCGCCGCCATGGTTTTATAGGCATGCAAACAAAAACGGCTTTAGCAAAGTTTGCTAAAGCCGTTTGTATCTAGACCCAAGTATTTTATACGCAGCCTTCAATAACTGCCTCAAGAATCTTCATTTAAAAATTATGACTAACTCCAAGCATAAAACTCAAAGGTTTCTGAGCACGAGCGCCGTTTTTAGGCGCACGAGCCACGACATCTTCACTATCTAATAAGTTATCTACATTTGCATATAGTTTTGTGGCATTGGTTAGTTGATAACGAGACGATAAGTCAATCACGGTATAGGCATCAATCTCTTCGTTCACATTACAAGCAGCGGTTGCACAGGTATCGCTGAAGTAATTAACATTTAAGTCTAGGCCCCATTTTTCTTTTTCTAGACCCGCACGAAGTTGTAGCTGATGATCAGACAAGCTTGGTAATTTATCGCCTTTTTCTACATCACGCCAGACACCACCGCCATCTGAGAATGTTGTTTCAAATTTCGCATCTGTGTAGGTGTAGGTTAAGCCTAATGGAAGAGTGTAGCCTTTACCTAAATCACGCTGAGTGTTCAGCATTAATTCAAGGCCTTTAATGGTGACTTCACCGCCATTTTCTGTATCGCCAATATCACAATCGCCAGCTGCACCAGAAGCAGTACACCTACCTAATAAGTTTTTGTAGTCGCTAACAAAAACCGTTGCTTCACCTTGGTAATCTTGGCCATTAAAACGGACACCTGTTTCAAAGTTTAGAGCTTCTTCTGGGTCGCTACTGCCATCATTCGGCGCAGGGGAGTGACCTTCATGTAAGCCTGCAAATAAGGCTGTTTGCTCATTGAGTTGATAAGTTGCGCCTAGGCCTAATAGCGTCACTTGCTCATCTGCCACTTTGTCGGCACTGCCTTCACGTTCAATTTTATAATCCTCAACACGCACACCAGGGCTTACTACCCACTGACCAAATGCGATGTCATCTGCTATATAAGCCGACCATGCTTTCGCGCTGGTATAACGTGTATCCGGCGCTCCAGTTGATTGGTATACCAAAGAACCGTCCGCATTTTGCTGCCAAGTTTCTGTAGGCTGAGAACGGTCTTCTGAATCTTCGTGGTATCGTGCACCCACTTCAATTTGGTGCTCGGTATTACCAATAGTAGTCAGATGATTTAGCTTAGTTTGGACGCCCTTTGATTCATAAGCGCGGTTATTATGCTTAATTTTAATCTCGCTAGCCGCGGTGCCATTCAACACAGCAATAGCGTCGGCTTGTGTTGCAAAGCTATTGCACGCGCCGCCATTGGCACACTCAATTACTTTATCAATACCATCACCGTTGATTTTATCCACCTTAAACCAATCACGTTCAAACTCAATGTAATAACCTGTGGTCGTAATCTGTGTGTTACCAAATTCGATTAAATGGGATAGCGTGATCTCTTTGTGTTCATTATCCATTTCATCTTGCTGGGTTAAGCCATAACGATTATGTGCATCGTTT
>NYTP01000079.1 GCA_002683575.1 Bermanella sp. | reverse complement strand
TTTTCGCATTCATACGGCCCATTAGTTCAGCTAAGGCGGCGCCGTCACGGTCATATAGATCAAACAATAAACGTTCAAAGTTTGAAGAAACTGCAATGTCCATTGATGGGGTAATAGTATGTTTAAGCGGATGCACTTCGTATTGGTTTTTGCTCATCAAGCGATGTAGTACATCATTGCTGTTAGTGGCAATCACCAGCTGGTCGATTGGTAGACCCATTTTTTTCGCCATGTATCCGGCAAAAATGTCGCCAAAGTTACCGGTTGGCACTGAGTACGCCATTGGACGCAGCGGACCACCCAGATTTAATGATGAATAGAAGTAGTAAACGATCTGAGACATGATACGTGCCCAGTTAATGCTGTTTACTGCAACCAATTTACGCTCGCCTTTCAAAAAGCCTTGGTTACCAAAGCTGGCTTTAACCATGTCTTGTGCTTGGTCAAAGTTACCTTCGATAGCGATGTTGTAAATGTTATCGCCTTTTACAGTTGTCATTTGACGACGCTGTACTTCCGATACTTTACCGTGTGGATGCAGAATAAAGATGTCTACATTTTTACACGCTTTGGTGCCTTCGATGGCAGCGGAACCGGTATCACCAGACGTGGCGCCCATGATCACAACTTTTTCATGACGACGCTCTAAAACGTAATCTAATAAGCGACCAAGTGTTTGTAATGCAAAATCTTTAAACGCTAAGGTTGGGCCATGGAACAGCTCTAGCACGTATTCGTTGTGGTCAATTTGCTGCAGCGGTGCTACGGCTTTATGCGCAAAGCCACCGTACACTTCGTTTAGAATTGTTTGAAGCGCTTCGCTATCTACACTGCCTTCTACAAACGGGTAAATCACTTTGTGCGCCAGTTCTGCGTACGGAAGATCACGCCAAGATTCGATTTCAGCTAGGGTGTATTGCGGTACTTCTTTTGGTACATACAAGCCGCCATCTTCTGCTAGGCCAGTAAGCAGTACTTCTTCAAATGTTAACTCCGGTGCGTTACCGCGAGTTGAAATATATTTCATCATATTCATATACCCTGACAGTCAGGTTTAATATTTAAATTTTGTGATTAATTTAATTCTTCAACACGGATGCGATTCACTGCACCGTTGATTTCCGCCAGCGCTTCAATTTCGGCAATGGCTTCATTCATAATCTTCTCTTGTACTTTATGCGTTAACATAATAATCGGCACAAGGATCTCACCGTCTTTTGGCTCTTTTTGAATCAAGGCTTCAATACTGATGCCTTTATTGCTCAAGATGCTAGCAACATTGGCCAATACGCCGGCTTTATCTAAGGCTTCCATACGCAAGTAATAACCGGTTTCGATTTCATCAATGGGTAATACTTTAACGTCTTCTAGGCTATCAAAGGACAGCGCTTCAACTTGAATACCGCGCGCAATATCAATGATGTCGGCAACAACAGCAGACGCTGTTGGGCCAGCACCCGCCCCTGGGCCACAAAATAGAGTGTCATTCACAGCACTGCCTTTTACGGCAACGGCATTCATCACACCATCGACTTTAGCAATCATGTTGGCTTCCGGAATTAACGTTGGGTGCACACGTAAATCAATGCCTTTGGCACTGCGCGCACTGACACCTAGATGTTTAATGCGGTAGCCTAGTTCTTCGGCGTATTGCACATCGTCACGAGTGATTTTACTGATGCCTTCGGTAAAGCAATTATCAAACTGCAACGGAATACCGTAAGCGATTGACGATAGAATTGTTAACTTATGCGCAGCATCGATGCCTTCAACGTCAAACGTTGGGTCCGCTTCGGCGTAACCTAACGCTTGTGCTTCGGCTAGTACGTCATCGAAATCACGACCCTTGTCGCGCATTTCAGTCAGGATGAAGTTACCGGTACCGTTAATGATACCCGCCACTCGTTCAATGCGGTTGGCAGCCAAACCTTCACGGATCGCTTTGATCACAGGAATACCACCGGCCACGCCCGCTTCATAACCGACACTGACACCCGCGGCTTTTGCTGCGGCAAAGATTTCAGCACCATGAACGGCAATCAGAGCTTTGTTAGCCGTTACCACATGCTTGCCATGCTTAATGGCTTCAAGCACTAGCTCTTTGGCCACGTCATAGCCACCAATGAGTTCAACCACGATATCGATGTCAGGGTTACGCGCCACATCAAAAATATCGGCGGTCATATTGGTATGACTGGTATCGCAAGCAGGGTTCTCGCGGCGAGCACCTACTTGCTCGATAATAATGTCACGCCCAGCACGACGCGCAATTTCTGCTGCGTTTTCCACTAGCACGTTAAATGTACCGCCACCGACGGTGCCAAACCCACAGATACCCACTTTAACCGGTTTCACAACATGGTCTCCGTTATATTGATGCCTGATGATTGATCATCAAGAGTGTAAAAATTTTGGGGGCTAAATGTATCACAATCCCCCCGCAACAGGCAGGGGGAATTTAGCGAAAACGCCCTGTTTACGCCCCATAAGCACAAAAGCCCCGATGCTTTCACATCGGGGCTTGTTCTGCTGACGAAAGGTTTGAATTAAAGTCCGATTTTCTTCGCCAGTTCATCCGCTGGCATGTAGCCAGGCAATAGCTCACCATCTTGTAAAATAATAGCGGGCGTCCCGCGCACACCAAACTCACCACCTAGGGCTAATTGAGCTTCGATGGGTGCATCGCAACCTAGGTTTTCTTTAATAAAGCCTGTTGCTTTCGCTTTATTCATGGCTGCCGGGCGATCTTCATCACACCAAACACTTTTCAGTTTTTTATAAGAGCCAGTAAATTTTGTACGACCCTGATCCGCATAAACACCCGCACGCGGGTAAGCCAGATAACGAACGGTTACCCCTAGCTCATTTAAGCGAGGCACTTCACGGTGCAGCTTGCGGCAATAGCCACAATCAACATCGGTAAAGACATTAATCACCGCTTTTTCATCGCCTTTGCTCTTAAAAACCACCATGTCTTTTTCATTCAGCTGCGCCATCAACGCCAAACGTTTTTCATCGTTGCGCTTAGCGGTCATATTTACCAATTCGCCTTGATTCGCTTTAAATAAAGAACCATAAACAAAGTAGGCGCCATCTGCAGTGCTGTACAAGACATCACCACTGGTGAGCTCGACTTCATACAAGTCTTGCCCTGGCACTTGAGTCGCACTTTGTAGAATAAGGGTTGGTTGCGCTGCACGCAGGGATTTGGCGATGGTCTCTTCAACGCTGATCTCTTGTGCAACGGCGAAGTTCGCCAGTAAGACCAAGGCGCTGACACCTAAAGTTCGTAAAATTGCCATGATGGTTCTCTAATTGGTTTTGTAGGGCAATTAGAACATTGAATGCAGGGGAAGTTCCAGAGGGGATTTAATTAAAGCTAAGATGCAAAGCGGTGCACTTAAAACGAAAAAACCCGCACTAGGCGGGTTCTTTGAAACATAACGCGATAATGAATTATCGAGTAAGTTTCTCTTTGATACGTGCTGAACGACCAGAACGCTCACGTAGATAGTAAAGTTTCGCTTTGCGAACATCACCACGACGCTTAACTTCAACGCTATCGATTAATGGGCTGTGCGCTTGGAAAGTACGCTCAACACCAACACCGTTAGAGATTTTACGTACAGTGAAAGCAGAGTTTAGGCCACGGTTACGCTTAGCGATAACAACACCTTCATATGCCTGAAGACGTTCACGTGTACCTTCTTTTACTTTAACTTGTACAACAACTGTATCACCAGCACCGAATGCAGGGATGTCAGTTTTTAATTGTGCAGACTCAATGGCCTGGATAATTTGGTTCTTGCTGCTCATGACTAAGCTCCTAAGTAATTTCGGATAGGTTCAAGTATCACTGGGATCTTGAACGTCTCGAATAAATTCGTGCAAAAGGGCTTGCTCATCATCGCTGAGAGGCCTTTTTGCCAGCAAATCTGGCCTGCGTTGCCAGGTGCGCCCTAGCGCTTGTTTAAGGCGCCAACGCTTAATTTTTTTGTGGTCACCACTAAGTAACACTTCAGGTACTGACTCTCCGTTGTATGCCTCAGGTCGAGTATAGTGCGGGCAATCCAATAAACCATCGACGAACGAGTCTTCGACGGCACTCATATCATGACCGAGTACCCCTGGCACTAATCGAATGATGCTATCCATCATCACCATAGCCGCCAGTTCACCACCACTTAATACGTAGTCTCCGATGGACCATTCTTCGTCCACCTGCGCTTGAATCAAGCGCTCGTCTACGCCTTCGTAGCGGCCAGCTAAGAAGATCAAACTGTCTTCTTTCGCTAAAGCTTCTGCCCCTGCCTGGGTTAATTGTTTCCCCTGCGGCGACAGATAAATTACCTTGCTGTTTGAGCCCAGTTTCGCTTTTGCAGCGCCGATGGCCTGCTCAAGCGGAGCCACTTTCATCAACATGCCCGGACCACCACCGTAAGGTCTGTCGTCCACGGTTTGATGCCGATCAACAGTGAAATCTCGAGGATTCCAACAGTTAATGTCAACCAAACCTTTACTTACTGCGCGCCCAGTGACGCCGCTTGCAGTAAGCGCTTGGAACATCTCAGGAAAGATGGAGATGATACCAAACTGCATGATTAGAATTCCGGATCCCAATCAACCTGGATCATGCCGGCTTCTAGGTCAACTTTTTGAACGCAGTCATTGCTATAAGGCAATAAGCGCTCTTGACCATCAATACTGTCTTTCGTGGCTTTCACAACAATTACGTCGTTGGCGCCGTTATTAAACAGATGGTCAACCTGACCAAGCACAACATTTTCCATGGTAACCACCAATAAATCTTTTAATTGGTGGTAATAGATCTCGCCTTCTTCGGTCTCTGGAAGTGCGTCCATTGGAACCGCAATATCACATTGGCAATACTTCTGTGCCAGAGTCCGATCGTGACAATCATCAAGTTGTGCAACTATGCCTTTACCATGGGTACGCCAGTTGCTCACCTTAACGGGTGTCCATTGACCGTTCATATTTAACAGCCAATCACCGTAAGAGAAGACGTTTTCTTTGAGTTCAGTGTGACTAAACACTTTCACCCAACCTTTAATGCCATATACACCGGTCACTTTGCCGATAACGGTTAAATTCTCTGGTGCTTTATTCATCAAAGTGTCTTATTACCTGCCCGATTAACCAGCAGCTTGTTGTTTTTTAGCATCTTTAAGAAGCTTAGCTACACGGTCACTTGGCTGAGCGCCTTTGCTCATCCAGTATTCAACGCGTTCTAGGTCAATACGTAGACGCTCTTCTTGACCACGAGCAACTGGGTTAAAGAAACCTACACGCTCAATGAAGCGGCCGTCGCGTGGGAAACGCTGATCCGCTACAGACAAATGATAAAAAGGACGTTTTTTAGAGCCACCAAGGGCTAATCGAATCACTACCATGCGACAGTTTCTTCTCTTTTATGGGCTGGTTTTGGTATCACCAACCGTTCAACAAAGTGCCCCCCTAAGACAGGTAACTACCTGAAATAGCCAGACACACTATAAGGGGCGCGTATTGTATAGGAATTGAGCGATGGAATAAAGTGCTTAATTGGGCGAATTTCACAGGGTAATTTGAGCAGGAATAACCCACAAAAAAGCCCCGATGCTTTCACACCAGGGCTTTTCTTGCATCGGCCACTGCGAGCAGTGACTTTCGCCTTCGTTATGCACTTAAGTGCAAACGATTACTCTTCTGGTACAACGTGTACAGTAAGAGAGGTAGTCACGTCAGCGTGTACTTGCAGAGTGATTTCGAACGTACCAGTGGTGCGTAGAGGACCATTTGGTAGACGAATCTCAGCTTTGCTTGCTTCGATGCCAGTAGAGCTGATTAGGTCAGCAAGGTCACGAGTACCGATAGAACCGAATAGCTTACCTTCGTCGCCCGCTTTAACCGCTAGCGTCAACTCAAGTTCTTTAAGTTGCTCAGCACGTTTTTCAGCGTTCGCTAGTTTAGCAGCGGCTTCTTTTTCAAGCTCAGCACGACGCGCTTCGAAAGACTCAAGGTTAGCAGCCGTTGCCGGTACTGCTTTCTTTTGAGGGATTAAGAAGTTACGACCGTAACCAGATTTAACGGTTACTTTGTCGCCAAGTGCGCCTAATTTAGCCACTTTTTCTAATAGAATTACATCCATTTTTAAACACCTTACAGGGCAAGACTTACGTCTTAATATGTTAATGACCCAAAAAACAGGGTCTTGAATTATGCCGTGTCTTTTAGCCGCTTGCGAAAATCCACAAGGATGTCCAGCAAGGCCACTAAAATTAGTAACGCGTACATATAAGGCAGAAAGAACAAAAAGCTAATGTAAAATGCCATTAACCACTGTGAACTTAACTGCTTCATGGCTATGACACCATGTACCAAACTAATGCCCATGATAAACAAAGGCACCAGAATTACCGGCATCAAACTCACCCAAGATGAATCTGACACTCCAATGAAAAACACCCCAAGGGCAATCGCCACGTACCAATAAGGTAAACGCAGGGTGTGAAATTCTACCTGAAACCCGTTCGGGTTAAATAGCTTTGCCTGCCAAAAGCGCCCTAACAATAAGCCGCCAATGGCAAAAAGCTGAATCATGGCACCGATACCGCCCAATAACATGGGTAGTATCCAAGGCTCAAACGCCTTCACTGTTTGTGCATCCATTGTGCCTTGCAGAGTTTCAGCATATTCCTGCGAACCTTGCTGCAATATCTCAAACCAAGTTGGACTTAAAGAAGGCAACAACCAAGCAGTGGCCAAACCCGCTACAACGGACAAACTAATGGCTTTAGGTAGTGACGCGCTGAGACGTAAAATACACGCCATCCCGGCACTGCCTAAAACCACTATAAATACGGTGATATCTTGCTGCGCTGCAAACCAAGCAATACCTGGTAATAACGCCGCTAACATCACATTTAAACCTTTATTGAGGCCTTGGCTCAAAATCACCAAGGCCACAACCGCCGCACTCACCCAATACATCAGAGGAATAGCGGCGAAAAGCACAGCCATAAACGCTGCCTGACGAGGTCCTTGCATACTAAAGCGTGCAATGGCTCCCATAACAGCGTTACCGATTACTTGTGAGAATCAGTGTATGGCAGTAGTGCAACGTAACGAGCGCGCTTGATAGCAGTCGCTAGCTGACGCTGATACTTAGCTTTAGTACCGGTAATACGGCTAGGTACGATTTTGCCAGTTTCAGTTACGTAACCTTTAAGTACATCAAGGTCTTTGTAATCGATCTCAGCTACGCCTTCAGCAGAAAAACGGCAGAATTTACGACGACGGAAAAAACGAGACATAATCTATCCTCCTAATTATTCAGCGTCAGCAGCTGGAGCCGCTTCTTCTGTTGTTTCAGTTGCTGGAGCTTGTTCAGTTTCTTCGCGACGTGGACGTTCATCACGACGGTCTTGACGGCTTTCAGCAGCTTTAATTGGAGACTCAACTGTAACAGCAGCTTTAGTACGAACAACCATGCTACGAATAACAGCATCGTTGAAACGGAAAGTGTTGTTAAGCTCAGTTAGCGTTTCGTTGTCGCATTCGATGTTCATAAGAACATAGTGTGCTTTGTGGATCTTTTGGATTGGGTAAGCCAGGTGACGACGGCCCCAGTCTTCAAGACGGTGGATTTGACCACCCGTTTCTTTGATAGAGCCAGTGTAACGCTCGATCATAGAAGGTACTTGTTCGCTTTGATCTGGGTGTACCAGAAATACGATTTCGTAATGACGCATATAAAATGCTCCTTATGGGTTAATAGCCTTTTATCCGTGTTCATCACATGTAAAAGGCAAGGAGTCCTATTTACCCAAGTGGGATAAATTAGGGGCGCGCATTATGCGCAAAAAAACACCAAAAAACAAGCCAAACCAACTGACATAAGGGTCTGAGTGAGGGAATTACGAAGATTTGGCACAAAAGGCCATCTGCAATAGCCACTTTCACCATTGGCGAACCCGCAGATTCCAGTAAGCTTAGGCCACACAATAAAAACAACAGGTGTAACATGTCATTAGGAAAAATCGCAGGCCGCCTTTTCGCAGCCATCATTGCCGTTATATTAGTAGGTTCGGCTGTATTTCATACCGAAATCCGCCAGCTTTATAACACCGTTCGTTTATTTGATGCTGACGTCATCGTTGAGCACTTTTCTCACATGGACGATGTGGCGCCCATCAAAACCCTGACCTCTAACGAACAAGTGCGAACACTGACACCCGCACTTGCTCAGTTACCTGAAACTTTCACCTACCAAGGGGAAGAGCGCAGCCTACAAGATTGGATATCTGGCTCCAGCACGACGGCTCTGGTTGTGATTCAGGATGAAAACCTAGTTTTTGAAGATTACTACCTAGGCACGCAAGCCACCGATAAACGTATTTCTTGGTCCATGGCCAAATCCTTTTTAAGTGCCTTGTTTGGTATTGCAGTGAGTGAAGGCAAAATCCAAGACCTAGACGCCGCGGTGACCGACTACGTACCTGAACTAAAGGGCAGCGGTTATGACGGAGTAAGCATTAAAAATGTATTACAAATGAGCAGCGGCGTGTATTTCAACGAAGACTACGGCGACTTTAACAGTGATATCAACCGCTTCGGTCGCGTCATGGCCCTAGGCGGCAGCTTTGATGA
>NYTP01000078.1 GCA_002683575.1 Bermanella sp. | reverse complement strand
CGTCTAGAGGCCTAGGACACCGCCCTTTCACGGCGGTAACAGGGGTTCGACTCCCCTACGGGATACCACTTATTTAGTGTGTATTGGTTAGCTTAGCTAACGGGTATAACAAGTATGTTATTAGTTGCAAAGCGGCTAGCGAACATATACCTTGAGCACCAAATCAAGGTAGTAGAATTGCGGGAATAGCTCAGTTGGTAGAGCACGACCTTGCCAAGGTCGGGGTCGCGAGTTCGAGTCTCGTTTCCCGCTCCAAATTAAAAAGCCAGAACATTGTTCTGGCTTTTTTTCGTCTGTCGAAAAGTACGCCAAGCAGGGCTTGGCGCTTTTGTAACTACTTTGCTGAGAAAATCGCTTGTTTCGCTGCTAGGTAGTCAAAGTTTTCATCGGCTTCTATCATTAGGTCTTCAAGTTGTTGAAACTTGGCAATTTCTTCGTCAGGCATAAAATGTAGGGCTTCGCCGCCGAAGTACCAGAGTACTTCTCGTCCTAAGTGTGGAGCCAGTGTTGGGTAATTACGAAATAAGCGTGCCAGCCAGTTCTGGCCGTCAAAAACGGCGTCAGCCTCGTGATTTGATAATGCTTGAATAAGGTTTTCAAGCTGTTCTAAGAAGCTGGCTTCGTCTTCATCTAGAGTCTCTTGGTTGAATGGAAAACCTTGTTGCATAGATTTTAAGAAATCTTTCAACAAAATCAGAGTATGATGGTGGGGATTATACGCTTGCATAGATACGATACAGTTATGAGTTCATTGAATGATTATAAAGGGCCCGCCCTGAGTATTGCGGGACTAAAAAAGGTTTATGACAACGGTCATGTCGCTTTAAAAGGCATTGATCTTGAGGTGACTCAAGGGGATTTCTTTGCCTTGCTGGGCCCTAATGGTGCCGGTAAGTCTACCACACTTGGAATCGTTTCTGGATTGGTGAATAAAAGCGAAGGCCAGGTTAAGTTATTCGGCTTAGATATAGAAGGCGATTGGTATGACGCCAAGCGCTTGCTGGGCGTTGTGCCTCAAGAATTTAATTTTAACCAGTTTGAGAAAGTACAAGATATCGTCATCACTCAAGCCGGTTACTACGGTTTAACTAAAAAGCAGGCGGTTGAACAAAGTGAGAAATATTTAAAAGCATTGGATCTATGGGATAAGCGAGATGTGCCATCACGTATGTTGTCTGGTGGTATGAAGCGTCGCCTGATGATCGCAAGGGCTTTGGTTCACGACCCTAAGTTATTGATTCTCGATGAGCCTACGGCCGGTGTGGATATTGAACTGCGCTTAAGTATGTGGGAATACCTTCAAGAGCTGAATACAAGCTTTGGTACCACCATCATTTTAACGACGCACTATTTAGAAGAAGCAGAAAGCCTTTGCCATAACATTGCCATTATCAATCAAGGGGATATTGTTAAAAATACCTCCATGCGATCGTTATTAGAAGAACTGCACAAGCAAACATTTGTTGTTGAGCTTCAACAGGCTTATCCAGCACGCCCTGTGTTAGCAGATTTGGATGTTAGCTGGAAAGATGATCAATGCTTTGAAGTGGATGTTGAAAAAGGCACGGCCATAAACGAATTGTTTACCGTGTTTAATCAAGCCGGTTTAGATGTCAGTGGTATTCGGCCTAAATCGAATCGTCTAGAAGCTTTGTTTGTTGATGCGGTAAGGAAATAGTTATGTTGTTTATTCGTGCTTACTGGATTGCTTTTAGCACCATCCTATCTAAAGAAATTCGTCGTTTCATGCGTATTTGGCAGCAGACCTTATTACCGCCTGCCATTACCATGACCCTGTATTTTATTATTTTTGGTAACCTCATCGGCTCGCGTATTGGCGAGATGTCCGGCTTAAATTATATGTCGTTTATTATGCCGGGCTTAATTATGATGAGTGTGATCAATAACGCTTATTCTAATGTTTCAAGTTCGTTTTTTAGTAATAAATTTCAACGCAGCATTGAAGAGCTGTTAGTTGCGCCTGTGCCTAACAGTGTAATATTGGCCGGTTTTGTGTTTGGCGGTGTCGCACGGGGGCTGTTAACGGGAATTATCGTGACGGTGGTTGCGGTATTTTTTACCGATGTGCAAGTGCATAATTTCTGGGTGCTCAGTTCAATTGTTTTGTTGTCATCTATTTTGTTTTCGCTGGGCGGCTTTATAAATGCGCTTTATGCGAATAAATTTGATGATGTTTCAATTGTGCCAACGTTTGTGTTGACGCCGCTGTCTTACTTGGGTGGTGTATTTTTCAGTACTGATTTGCTACCAGAAGGCTGGCGTTTGTTATCTGAGTTTAATCCGATTCTTTACATGGTGAACGGGTTTCGTTTTGGCATGTTGGGGGTGAGTGATGTGAACTTGGTGACATGTTATGCCATTTTAATCAGTGTCATTGTACTGCTTACTATCTTTAGTATGCGATTGTTAAAACGTGGTAAGGGGATTCGTAGTTAATGAGTCACGATGATAAAGAGTTGTTGCTGGGTAAGCACACTGAGTACGTTTTTGAATATGATAAATCACTGATTTTTCCAATCAGTCGTGAACAAAACCGCGCGAAGCTTCCTATGCCAAGCGAAAAGGTAAATGGTGTTTTGCCGTTTTATGGTTTTGATATTTGGACGGGTTATGAAGTATCTTGGTTGAACCTGAAGGGTAAGCCCCAGGTGGCCATTGTTGAATTTGTGATTCCAGCTGATTCTTCTCATATTGTAGAATCCAAATCATTTAAGTTGTATTTAAATAGCTTTAACCAAACCCGTTTGGCTAATCAAGATGAGCTGCATCAGCGTCTGCAATCTGATCTATCTGAAGGTTTTGGTGCACCCATTGAAGTGCGTATTTTCTCTGTAATGAACTTCCCCATAGCAAATGAAGACTTAGGGCAGGGCATTGATGATTTAGATATCGAGGTAAGTGATTACTCTCCCAATGCCGGTTTGCTATCTGTTTCAGATATTCAAGTTGAAGAAACGTTGCATTCTCATCTTTTAAAGTCAAATTGTCCGGTTACAGGCCAACCAGATTGGGCTACTGTGATCATTCGCTATGATGGTATGAAAATTAACCGTGAGGCTTTGTTGCAATACATCATTAGTTATCGCAACCATGATGACTTCCATGAGCATTGTGTTGAGCAGATATTCTGTGATCTATTGAGTTTAGGAGGCTTTAACTCATTGACAGTGACGGCTCGTTATACGCGACGTGGTGGCTTAGATATTAACCCGACTCGAAGCCTTGCACCGATCAGTACAAACCAGGGTGTCGGACGTTTAGCGCGTCAGTAGTTGAACCCCCTTTGTTGCCCTACATCAATGTTGTGGGGCATTTTACCTTTCTTTACGCTTTTCCCTCCTGTATTCGTTATCCTTTCTTTGTGAGAAGTATTATCATTTAGATAATTAATTTGTACCGGATACAATCATGTCTATGTTGTTTAGTGACCTAAAAGTGGGTGATAGTGCTGTTATTTCTGATCTTGATAGCGCCACTGTAGATGCCAAGCAAAACTTACGCTTAATGGTTCTAGGCCTAACTCCCGGTACGCAGTTTCATGTGACACGTGTTGCTCCATTGGGTGACCCCATTGAAATTCGTTTGCGCGGTTTTAATTTGAGTTTGCGTACCGAAGAAGCAAAAGGCATTCAGGTAGAAAAAGTATGAGCCAGTCAGTTTTTACCATCGGCTTAGTTGGTAATCCTAATTGTGGTAAAACCACATTATTTAACGCGCTAACAGGTACCCGACAACGCGTGGGGAACTGGCCTGGTGTTACCGTCGAGCGAAAAAGTGGTTTATATCGTCACGCCGATACCGATTATGAAGTGGTGGATTTGCCTGGTACATACAGCGTTATTGCCGATGTATCGGGAGACTCATTGGATGAGCAGATTGCTCAGCAGTTTATTTTAAATAAAGAAGCTGACCTAATTATTAATGTCTTAGATGCATCAAGCCTAGAGCGAGGGTTGTATCTAACCTCGCAATTGTACGATTGCGGTACCCCCATGATTGTTGCGCTCAACATGGTCGATGTTGCTCACGATAAGGGTGTGCATTTGGATCATCAAGCGTTGGCTGAAGAGCTAGGGTGCCCGGTTGTTCCTTTGGTTGCATCAAAAGGAGACGGTTTAGTTAGTCTTATGGATATGGTTGAAACCCGTATTCAAAAAGGTACCTGTTTGTCTCGCCCGTATCCATTTACAGATGATGTTGAACAGGTGCTTGGCGCGTTGACAGCTTACCTCAGTGATCATGATAAGCAGGCATCCCCTTTACTTGCCACCTTATTATTGGAGCAGGGCAAGCTACCTGATGGATTTGATTGTAATGTGGCGCAAACACCTCAAGGGCAGCTGATTCAGTCTCGATACTTATGGGTCGATCAGGTGTGTCGTAATGTTATTAATCAAAATCACCAGCCTCGTAAAACTTTGGGTGAGCGTATTGATGATGTTGTATTAAATCGTGTGTTGGCATTGCCTATTTTTTTAGGTGTGATGTATTTGCTATTTTTGTTTGCCATTAACTTTGGCAGTGCCTTTATTGATTTTTTTGATATGACGGCTGCAGCGGTTTTTGTTGAGACCCCGCGCTGGATATTAACCTCGCTCGGTTCCCCCGCTTGGCTTACAACATTTTTAGCCGACGGTGTAGGCGGAGGTGTGCAGTTGGTGGCCAGTTTTATACCGGTGATCGCGGCGTTGTTTTTAGCATTGTCATTTCTAGAAGATGTGGGCTATATGGCTCGTGCAGCGTTTATTATTGATCGAATGATGCGCGCATTAGGTTTACCAGGTAAAGCCTTTGTCCCTCTTATTGTGGGCTTTGGCTGTAATGTTCCTGCGGTAATGGCCACCAGAACCTTGAGTCGAGAAGGGGATCGCTTGATCACTACTCTAATGGCGCCCTTTATGTCGTGTGGGGCTCGCTTAACCGTTTATGCTTTATTTGCGGCGGCATTTTTCCCTGATAATGGTCAAAATATTGTATTTGCTTTGTATTTGATTGGTATTGTGGTGGCTGTTTTTACTGCTTTTTTGCTGCGTCGGTTTATGCTGCCGGCCCAGGGTAGTTCGTTTATCATGGAGCTACCGCCATACTTATTGCCGACTTCTCGCAACTTATTGATGCATACCTGGCATCGATTAAAAGGTTTTGTGTTACGTGCAGGTAAAGCCATTATCGCAGTTGTAATTGTGTTGAATGTTTTAAATTCAGTGGGCACTGATGGCTCGTTTGGAAATGAAAACCAAGAGAACTCAGTACTTTCTGAAGTGGGTAAAACGATTACACCTATTTTTACGCCTATGGGTATTGAAGAGAATAACTGGCCTGCAACGGTTGGTATTTTTACTGGATTATTTGCTAAAGAAGTAGTGGTAGGAACCTTAGATGCTCTTTATTCAACGCAAGATCATAGTGATGAAGCGTTTAATTTTGTGGATGCTATTGCGGATGCGTTTGCCACCATCCCAGAAAATGTAATGGATGTTCTAAGCAATTTAACGGACCCGTTAGGTTTGGAATTGGGTGACTTAAGTGATACTCAAACCATAGCGGCGAGTCAAGAAGTTCAAGTTACGACATTGGATGCGTTACAGACATTCTTTGTTTCACCTTGGGCCGCCTTTTGTTATCTGCTTTTTATTCTTCTTTACATGCCATGTGTTGCAACGGTTGGGGCCATTGTAAAAGAGCATGGTCATTTTTGGGCAGGGTTTAGCATGTTGTGGTCGTTTAGCGTGGCTTATGTGTTGTGCGTTTGTGTATACCAGCTAGTTACGTGGCAAATGCATCCTGTTTCGTCTGCTGTGTGGGTTGCTTGTTTGAGCGCTTGGCAGGTATTACTGACAGTATGGTTATTACGAACAGGAAAGAAACAAGCCAGTAAAGAGAATCTGATTCCGCTAGTTGAAGTTAGCTAATCTAGTGAAATAAAAAAGCCCAATGTGATGATCACGTTGGGCTTTTTTTATGCATGACAGAATACAAAATAGGCCTTTAGAGCAGGCTAAACATGCCAAGCGGATGATGAGTGCGAGCG
>NYTP01000077.1 GCA_002683575.1 Bermanella sp. | reverse complement strand
CAAGTAAGTTCTGACGGAAACGACCTTGCTTACCCTTGATCATATCAGCAAGAGATTTAAGCGGACGCTTGTTAGAACCGGTAATGGCACGACCACGACGACCGTTATCAAGCAACGCATCAACAGACTCTTGCAACATACGCTTTTCGTTGCGCACGATGATGTCTGGAGCATTTAGCTCAAGAAGACGTTTCAAACGGTTGTTACGGTTGATTACACGACGATAAAGATCGTTCAAATCCGATGTGGCAAAACGGCCACCGTCTAACGGTACTAGCGGGCGAAGATCAGGTGGCAATACAGGCAGTACTGTCATAACCATCCATTTAGGATCGTTACCTGATTTATGGAACGCTTCTAGTAACTTAAGACGTTTAGAAATTTTCTTAAGCTTAGTCTCAGAGTTAGTCGCAGGAATTTGCTCACGCAAATCTTGCACTTCGTGCTCAAGATCGATATCCGCTAATAATGCTTGTACTGCTTCAGCACCCATTTTAGCGTCGAACTCGTCACCAAATTCTTCGATGGCTTCATAGTACTGTTCATCGTTCAGTAGCTGACCTTTTTCAAGTGTGGTCATGCCCGGATCGATAACAACAAATGATTCGTAGTAAAGGATACGTTCGATATCACGTAGGGTCATATCTAGCATCAAACCAATACGCGAAGGTAGTGATTTAAGGAACCAAATATGTGCCACAGGTGATGCAAGATCAATGTGACCCATGCGCTCACGACGTACTTTAGCTAGCGTTACTTCAACACCACACTTTTCACAGATTACTCCGCGGTGTTTTAGACGCTTATATTTTCCGCACAGGCATTCGTAATCCTTAATAGGACCAAAAATACGAGAACAGAACAAACCATCACGTTCAGGTTTGAACGTACGATAGTTGATTGTTTCTGGTTTTTTAACTTCACCAAACGACCATGAACGAATCATGTCGGGTGAAGCAAGGCCGATTCGAATTGAGTCGAATTCTTCAGCCTGAGACTCTTTGCGTAGCAAATTTAATAAGTCTTTCATCTGCCTTTAGCTCCTAGCGGAGTTAATAACCGCGGGCCGAAACCCGCGTCCTTTATCTGATATAGGATCAGAGCCTTATTCGTTCTCAAGCTCGATATGAATACCGAGAGAACGAATTTCTTTAACCAATACGTTAAAGGACTCAGGCATACCTGGTTCCATACGATGGTCACCATCCACGATGTTTTTATACATCTTGGTACGGCCTGTTACGTCATCGGACTTAACAGTTAGCATTTCCTGAAGCGTATATGCAGCACCGTATGCTTCTAGTGCCCACACTTCCATCTCACCGAAACGCTGACCACCGAATTGCGCTTTACCGCCCAGTGGCTGCTGAGTTACCAGACTGTAAGAACCAGTAGAACGAGCATGCATTTTATCGTCTACCAAGTGGTTCAGTTTCAACATGTACATGTAACCTACGGTTACTGGACGATCAAATTTGTCGCCTGTACGGCCGTCGAATAACGTTACCTGACCAGAGTCTGGAATATCCGCTAAACGAAGCATGTGTTTCAACTCGTCTTCTTTCGCACCATCGAACGCAGGTGTCGCAATAGGCACACCTTTCCGCAGGTTGCCAGCTAGCTCTAATATTTCCGCATCGTTAAAGCTATCAAGGTCTTCTTGAATGACTTCATCGCTATGGTTATAGATCTTGCCTAAGAAATCACGAATGTCCGCAACAGCGCGCTGCTGCTTAATCATTTCGTCAATCTTTTCACCCAAGCCTTTTGCTGCCATACCCATGTGAGTTTCTAGAATCTGCCCCACGTTCATACGTGACGGTACACCTAGAGGGTTAAGTACGATATCAACCGCTACACCCTTCTCATCATATGGCATGTCTTCAACTGGCATGATCGCTGAGATAACACCTTTGTTACCGTGACGACCGGCCATTTTATCACCAGGCTGGATCTTCCGTTTAATGGCTAGGTAAACCTTAACGATCTTCAGAACGCCAGGTGCCAAGTCATCACCGGTTTGTAGTTTTTTCTTTTTATCTTCGAATTTCTCGTCAAGCTCTTTACGACGCTCTTCAAGTGCTTCTTCGGCACGCTCTAGTAGTTCAGACGCAGTTTCGTCTTGTGGACGAATCTTGAACCACTGGCTGTGTTCCAGTTCAGCAAGGTATTCTTCAGTTAAGACATCACCTTTCTTAAGACCCGGCGCTACCGCAACTGATAAGCCAGTCAGGGAGCGAGATAAACGTTCGAATGTCGCTTCTTCAACAATACGGAATTCTTCGTTTAAATCTTTACGCACTTGATCAAGTTGAGCTTTCTCAATATCACGAGCACGCTGGTCTTTTTCAACGCCATCACGAGTGAACACTTGTACGTCAATGATCGTACCTGTGGTGCCCGTCTTAACGCGAAGAGAAGTATCTTTAACGTCAGAGGCTTTTTCACCGAAAATAGCGCGTAGTAGTTTTTCTTCTGGCGTCAGCTGTGTTTCACCTTTAGGGGTTACTTTACCAACTAGGATATCACCTGGATTTACTTCAGCACCGATGTAAACAACACCAGACTCATCCAGCTTACCTAACGCAGATTCACCTACGTTTGGAATATCCGCAGAAATTTCTTCAGGCCCAAGCTTGGTATCACGTGCAACACACGTTAGCTCTTGGATGTGGATCGTTGTTAAGCGATCTTGCTGGGCAACATTCTCAGACAACAAGATGGAGTCTTCGTAGTTGTAACCATTCCAAGGCATGAATGCGATACGCATGTTTTGACCAAGCGCAAGCTCACCTAAATCAACAGATGGGCCATCCGCCATGATGTCACCACGAGCTACCGTATCTCCTTGCAGAACCAATGGTTTTTGGTTGATGCAAGTATTTTGGTTAGAACGGGTGTATTTCGTTAGATTGTAAATATCAACACCGGCTTCGCCTGCTTGCAATTCGTCGTCGTTTACACGAACAACGATGCGGCTAGCGTCAACTGTGTCAATTACACCACCACGTTTCGCCACGACACATACGCCTGAATCGCGAGCTACGTTGCTCTCGATACCGGTACCAACCAATGGCTTTTCAGCAACTAGTGTTGGTACAGCTTGACGCTGCATGTTCGATCCCATCAATGCGCGGTTAGCATCATCGTGTTCAAGGAACGGAATCAAAGAGGCTGCAACTGAAATAACCTGCTGTGGAGATACATCCATCAGAGTTACATTTTCAGGTGGCGTTACAGTAAATTCATTTTTGTGACGAACACTGATTAGGTCACCGGTTAACTTACCATTTTCATCACGCGGCGCAGACGCCTGTGCGATAACATAGTTGGATTCGTTAATGGCTGACAAATACATAATGTCGTCAGTTACTTTGCCGTCGATTACTTTACGATACGGCGTTTCAAGGAAACCATATTCGTTAGTACGAGCATAAGTAGACAAAGAGTTAATCAGACCGATGTTTGGACCTTCTGGGGTCTCGATCGGACAAACACGGCCATAGTGAGTAGCGTGTACGTCACGTACTTCAAAGCCCGCACGCTCACGAGTAAGACCACCGGGTCCTAATGCAGAAATACGACGTTTGTGTGTTACTTCTGATAACGGGTTGTTTTGGTCCATGAACTGAGATAACTGAGACGAACCAAAGAATTCTTTGATTGCCGCCGCAACTGGCTTAGCATTGATCAAATCTTGAGGCATTAGACCTTCAGACTCAGCCATTGATAAACGTTCACGTACTGCACGCTCAACACGCACAAGACCCACACGGAATTGGTTTTCAGCCATTTCACCCACAGAACGAATACGACGGTTACCCAAGTGATCGATGTCATCCACTTCGCCTTTACCGTTACGAATATCGATTAGGCCTTTAAGCACCTCGATAATGTCTTCGTTGCTAAGCGTGCCAGAGCCTTCAACTTCTTCACGGCCGATACGACGATTGAACTTCATACGACCTACAGCGGATAAGTCATAACGTTCGTCAGTGAAGAAAAGGTTTTCAAATAAACCTTCAGCAGATTCTTTTGTTGGTGGCTCGCCAGGACGCATCATACGATAAATCTCTACCAGCGCTTCTAGGCGGGTACGAGATGGGTCGATGCGTAAGGTATCAGAGATGAAAGCACCACAGTCTAGTTCGTTGCTGTAGATAGTCTCAACTTCTTTAATACCGGCAGCGTGGATTTGCTCGATCAGCTCAACCGTAATTTCACTGTTACATTCGGCAATCAATTCACCAGTTGATGGATCAACAATATCTTTCGCGATCACTTTACCGAAGAAATACTCAGCTGGTACTTCTAAGGTCTTCATGCCTTCTTTTTCCATTTGGCGGATGTGACGAGCCGTAATACGACGACCTTCTTCAACAATCACATTACCTTTTGGATCTTTCATATCGAAAGAAGCTGTCTCGCCACGTAGACGCTCAGGAATCAGTTCTAAATGAACCGCTTCGCCATCGATTTGGAATTTATCGTTGTCGAAGAACATCTCCAGGATTTGACTTGTTTCAAAACCAAGAGCACGTAGAAGGATGGTTGCAGGCAATTTACGACGACGGTCAATACGGGCATAAACAAGATCTTTAGGATCGAATTCAAAGTCCAACCATGAACCACGGTAAGGAATCACACGAGCACTATAAAGCAGCTTACCGGATGAATGCGTCTTACCTTTATCGTGATCATAGAACACGCCGGGAGAGCGGTGAAGCTGGGATACAATAACCCGCTCTGTACCATTGATAATGAAAGTACCATTATCCGTCATCAAAGGCATTTCACCCATGTATACTTCTTGCTCTTTGATGTCTTTAATAGCTTTGTTAGATGAGTCTTTATCATAAATGATAAGACGCACTTTTACGCGTAGCGGTGCCGCATAGGTCACGCCGCGTAACATACATTCTTTTTCGTCAAAAACAGGCACACCAAGACGATAACTCACGTACTCTAGTGCAGCACTGCCACTGTAGCTCACAATTGGAAAAACTGACTTGAATGCAGCATGAAGACCAATGTCTACACGAGCATCAACCTGCTTATCCGCCTGCAAGTAACTTCGATATGAATCTAATTGAATAGCAAGCAAATAGGGGACGTCCATCACCCTTGGCAACTTGCCAAAATCCTTACGGATTCGTTTTTTCTCTGTATAAGAGTACGCCATCAGCAATCCCCAGCTGTATCACCTAGACTAAGATCTTTATGAAGATCTTGTAATATGGGTCTAAAACCCCGCGCGTTGGCTTCTAAAAGCCGCCGACTGGCTAAATTGGACTAACAACAAACTACTAGACAACTCAACTCAGAACGGAAAAAGGCCGGCGGACAATAGCCCACCAGCCAGTGTGCAACTAAATAACTTAGCGCCTCACTTTATGCAATGCAAGTATCAAACTTAAGATTACTTAAGTTCAACCGCTGCACCAGCTGCTTCAAGCTTAGCTTTAAGCTCTTCAGCTTCTTCTTTAGATACGCCTTCACGTACTGCAGAAGGAACGCCGTCAACCATAGCTTTAGCTTCTTTAAGACCAAGGCCAGTTGCTTCACGTACTGCTTTGATAGCGTTAACTTTCTTCTCGCCAGCAGCGGTAAGAATAACGTCAAACTCAGTTTGCTCAGCAGCAGCTTCGCCAGCAGCAGCAGGACCTGCAGCAGCAACAGCAGCAGTTACGCCGAATTTTTCTTCCATTGCAGAAATTAGTTCAACAACGTCTTTTACAGACATTTCTGCTACAGCGTTTAGGATATCTTCTTGAGAAATCGCCATTTTTAAATACCTAACTTAAGGGGCATACAGCCCATTATATTCTTTAAAAGGAAGCCGCTTAATAAATCTATTAAGCTGCTGCTTCTTCTTTCTGATCGCGAACAGCGGCAATTGTACGTACCAATTTGCCAGCAGATGCTTCTTTCATAACAGCCATAAGCTTGGCGATAGCTTCGTCGTATGTAGGCAAAGATGCCAACATGCCGAAATCTACTAATTCACCTTCAAACGCAGCTACTTTAAGCTCAAACTTGTCATTTTCTTTTGCGAAATTCTTGAAAATTCGCGCTGCAGCACCTGGGTGCTCAGAAGAAAATGCAATTAGGCTTGGGCCAGTTAGAGCGTCAGATAGACACTCCACTTCAGTACCTTCGATTGCACGCTTAGCCAGAGTGTTACGTACTACTTTCATCCAGACGCCGTTTTCACGAGCTTCTTTACGAAGAGCAGTCATCGCTCCAACAGTTACGCCACGGGCATCCGCAACAACTGCTGAAAGAGCGCCAGAAGCAGCTTCCTGAACTTCAGCTACGATCGCTTTTTTTTCGTTCAGACCTAAAGCCACATTCAACTCCTACAAGTCATGTTTATGCTCTTACGAGCAAGTTAGGTGCGACTTAACTCAGTACTTATCTATTTACAAATAAAACAGTAATTCTGAATCGGGGTGCACACCATCTGCGCAGGACATTAAGCAAGTAACTTGGAATTCAGACTCATAAAGTCTCTCAACTCACTTACACCTGCGGTCTTTGACAGTCCCATCACTAAAAAGCAACAGGACCCCAAAGTTCTTTTTTCAACTATTAAAGTGGATTAAACCGCTTCAACAGAAGACAAATCGATTGTAATACCAGGACCCATGGTAGTAGATAGGGTCGCTTTCTTAAGGTAAGCGCCTTTTGCGTTAGCAGGCTTAGCTTTCTTAAGATCGGCTACTAGAGCCGCTAGGTTTTCAGAGATTGCTTTTTCATCAAAAGCCACTTTACCTAGTGAACAGTGAATAATACCGTTCTTGTCGTTACGGTAACGTACTTGACCTGCTTTCGCATTTTTAACTGCAGTTGCAACATCAGGTGTTACTGTACCAACTTTAGGGTTAGGCATCAGGCCACGTGGACCAAGAACCTGACCTAATTGACCAACAACGCGCATTGCGTCTGGAGAGGCAATAACAACACCAAAGTCCAGGTCGCCGCCTTTCATTTGAGCCATTAAGTCTTCCATGCCAACTACGTCAGCACCAGCAGCTTTAGCCGCTTCAACGTTTGCACCTTGAGTGAAAACAGCAACACGTACTTCTTTACCAGTACCGTTTGGTAGCACAGTTGCGCCACGAACGTTTTGATCAGATTTACGTGCATCAATGCCTAGGTTAATTGCTACGTCTACAGACTCAGCGAATTTAACGGCAGATACTTCTTTCAAAATAGAGACAGCTTCAGCAACGCTGTAAGTCTTAAGTACATCTACTTTTGCGCGGAACGCTTTAACGCGTTTACTTAGCTTAGCCATTACTCAACACCCTCTGTATCAAGACCCATAGCGCGAGCAGAACCAGCGATAGTACGTACAGCTGCATTCATATCAGCGGCCGTTAGATCTTTCATTTTAAGCTCAGCAATTTCTTCAAGCTGAGCACGAGTCACTTTACCTACTTTGTCTGTATTCGGACGAGCTGAACCGCTCTTAATGCCCGCAGCTTTTTTAAGCAAGTAAGATGCTGGTGGAGTTTTGGTTTCAAAAGTAAAGCTACGATCGCTATACACAGTGATGATTACAGGTACTGGACCTTCCATCTTCTGAGTAGAAGCGTTGAATGCTTTACAGAATTCCATGATATTTAGACCGTGCTGACCTAACGCAGGACCTACTGGAGGACTTGGGTTAGCTGCACCGGCTTGTACTTGTAGCTTAATATAAGCTTCGATTTTCTTAGCCATGATTACCTCACATTGGGTGATAACGCCTTTCGGCTCCCCGATTAAACAAGCGCATTTACAAAAGCGTAATCGCATGAAAGCCGACAAAGATCATAATTTAACCATGACCTTTATCAGCTATTCTTATTTTTACACTTTGTAGCGCCTCTTAATTAGCCAGATGACTAATTAAGCCGCTTTTTCTACTTGGCCAAACTCAAGTTCGACAGGCGTAGAACGACCGAAAATTGTAACTGCCACTTTAACGCGAGACTTAACATAATCAACATGTTCAACCACACCATTAAAGTCTGCAAACGGCCCATCAATGACACGAATCATTTCACCAGGCTCATAAATTGTTTTATGAGTCGGCTGACTATCTTCGCCATCTTTAACACGTTGCAATATTGCATCCGCTTCTTTTTTAGTGATTGGTGCAGGCTTATCAGCCGTACCACCAATGAAACCCATTACTCGAGGGGTTTCTTTCACTAAATGCCAAGAAGCATCATTCATATCCATTTCAACCAACACATAACCAGGATAGAATTTACGCTCACTCTTGCGCTTCTTGCCGTCGCGCATTTCGATCACTTCTTCGGTTGGTACTAATATTTCACCGAAGCTATCCTGCATATTGTTTAGTTCAATTTGCTCATTCAACGAGTTCATAACTCGTTTCTCATAACCTGAGTAAGCGTGAACTACATACCAGCGCATTGCCATTGGTCTCTCCTATCCAATCACGCTAGAAACGATCCAGCTCAATAGAGAATCTAGACCCCACAAGATAATTGCAACTAAAATAACAACAGCAACAACAATCATCGTAGTCTGAACAGTTTCTTGACGTGTAGGCCAAACAACTTTACGTCGCTCGATATTAGCTTCTTTTAACAAGGTTAAAAAGGCCTTGCCTTGAGTGGTTGTAGCTGCAAAACCAAACGCAACCGCAAACAGCGCAACAACACCCAATATGCGGTATAGCAAACCAAACTCCGCATACATTTGATTACCGACAATAGCACCGGCGGCTACTGCAATAGCAATCAGCCATTTAAGTGCATTTAATGGCGATTTTGTGGTGCTAGTGTTTCCACTCATATTCGCAAATCCTATAGCAAAAAAGTGGCAACATGTGCCACTTCCTTAAAAAATTTGGCAGGCCAGGAGGGACTCGAACCCCCAACTTTCGGTTTTGGAGACCGACGCTCTACCAATTGAACTACTGGCCTATCCCGATATACGGGCGGTGCATTCTACGCAAGCTAGTATAAAAATCAACTATTTAGCGCAGCTTTATCGAATTTATTCATTCGCTCAACACCCGCGAGCAACCACCCATAGGCAGCCACCCCACTACTTGCAACAAACTTTGCACAAGCTTCACCCAAAAAGGCAGCCGAAGCTGCCTTTCTTTGTGAGCCGAAGCTCAGCCTTGCACTAAATCAACGATTACTCGATGATTTTAGCTACAACGCCCGCACCTACAGTACGACCACCTTCACGGATCGCGAAACGTAGACCTTCGTCCATCGCGATTGGGTGAATCAATTCAGCTGTTAGCTGAACGTTATCACCAGGCATTACCATTTCTACGCCTTCAGGAAGAATACACTCACCTGTTACGTCAGTTGTACGGAAGTAGAACTGTGGACGGTAGCCTTTGAAGAATGGAGTGTGACGACCACCTTCATCTTTACCTAGTACGTATACTTCGGCTTCGAATTTAGTGTGTGGAGAGATTGAACCAGGCTTACAAAGAACCTGACCACGCTGCACTTCTTCACGCTTAGTACCACGTAGAAGAACACCACAGTTCTCGCCCGCACGACCTTCGTCTAGAAGCTTACGGAACATCTCAACACCAGTAACGGTAGTCTTAGTGGTTTCTTTAATACCAACGATTTCAACTTCTTCGCCAGTTTTAACGATACCGCGCTCAACACGACCTGTTACAACAGTACCACGACCTTGGATAGAGAATACGTCTTCGATAGGCATGATGAATGCACCGTCGATTGCACGCTCTGGCTCAGGGATGTAGCTGTCTAGAGTTTCTAGAAGTTTCGCAACAGCTGTAGTACCAAGACCATCAGCGTCTTCGCCGTTCAATGCCATAAGAGCAGAACCTGGAACGATTGGAGTATCGTCACCTGGGAAGTCGTACTCAGATAGTAGGTCACGAAGTTCCATGTCTACTAGCTCTAGCATTTCTTCGTATTCTTCAGTACCAAAACCGCCACAATCTTCTGCAAGAAGGTCAGCTTTGTTTAGGAATACTACGATGTAAGGTACACCAACCTGACGAGAAAGTAGGATGTGCTCACGAGTCTGAGGCATAGGGCCGTCAGTTGCGCCACATACTAGGATCGCGCCGTCCATCTGTGCAGCACCGGTGATCATGTTTTTAACATAATCCGCGTGTCCTGGGCAGTCTACGTGTGCGTAGTGACGGTCAGTTGTTTCATACTCAACGTGAGAAGTTGCGATAGTAATACCACGCTCACGTTCTTCTGGGGCGTTATCGATGTTAGCGAAATCTACCGCTGCACCACCGAAAACTTCTGCTGCTACACGAGTTAGTGCAGCTGTTAGCGTAGTTTTACCATGGTCAACGTGGCCAATTGTGCCTACGTTTACGTGCGGTTTGCTACGCTCAAATTGTTCCTTAGCCATAATAGACCTCTTTAGTTCGCTTAATTAGGCTTTGTTAATTACAGCTTCGGCGACATTAGTAGGCGCTTCAGCATATTTGTTAAATTCCATGGCGTACGTTGCACGACCTTGGGAAGCAGAACGAAGATCGGTTGCATAACCGAACATTTCCGCCAATGGAACCTCTGCAGTCACAACCTTTCCGGATGGGCTTTCGTCCATACCTTGAATGAGACCACGGCGACGGTTCAAATCTCCAACAACATCACCCATGTAATCTTCAGGGGTAACGATTTCCACAGACATTATCGGTTCAAGTAAAGCAGGCTTGCCTTCTTGCGCCAATTTTTTTGTGGCCATAGAAGCAGCGATTTTAAACGCCATTTCGTTGGAGTCAACATCATGGAATGAACCATCATATAAGGTAGCGCGCAGACCTAGAAGAGGGTATCCAGCAAGGATGCCATTCTTCATTTGTTCTTCGATACCTTTTTGCACGGCTGGGATAAATTCACGAGGAATCGTACCGCCAACAATGTCATTTACGAAATCCAGTTCTTCGCCATCAGTTGGTTCGAACTTGATGACAACATGACCATACTGACCACGACCACCAGATTGTTTCGCAAATTTGTAGTTGATATCACAAGCAGTGGTGATGCGTTCACGATAGGCCACTTGTGGCTTACCAATATTTGCTTCAACACTGAACTCACGCTTCATTCGATCTACCAACACGTCTAGGTGAAGTTCACCCATACCTGAGATAATGGTTTGACCGGTTTCTTCGTCAGTCTCAACACGGAAAGATGGATCTTCTTGGGCAAGTTTACCCAGTGCAACACCCATCTTTTCTTGATCCGCAGTTGATCTTGGTTCAACGGCTACTGAGATTACCGGCTCTGGAAACTCCATGCGCTCAAGGGTAATCTTTTGATTCATGTCACACAGGGTTTCACCTGTAGTCACATCCTTCAAACCAATGGCAGCCGCTATATCGCCTGCGCGTACTTCTTTGATCTCTTCGCGATTGTTTGCATGCATTTGCACCATACGCCCGATACGCTCTTTTTTGTGCTTAATTGGGTTATAAACGCTGTCACCAGAGTTTAGAACACCCGAATAAACACGCATAAAGGTTAACGTACCGACAAATGGGTCGGTGGCAATTTTGAATGCAAGTGCAGAAAATGGTGCATCGTCAGACGCTTCACGAACCGCAGGGGTTTCGTCTTTGTCATCTAATACACCTTCAATTGCTTTTACTTCTGTCGGCGAAGGCAGGTATTCAATCACAGCATCAAGTACTGCTTGAACACCTTTATTTTTGAATGCACTACCGCAAGCAACTAACACGATTTCATTAGCAAGTGTTTGCTTACGCAAAGCCGCTTTGATTTCTTCAACAGATAACTCACCTTCTTCAAGGTATTTATCCATTAATTCATCAGATGCTTCTGCTGCTGCATCGAGTAGGTTTTCACGGTATTCATTGGCTACATCGACTAAGTCTTCTGGTATGTCTTCAAGTCTGAATGACATGCCTTGGTCTTCTTCATTCCACATGATGGCCTTCATTAAAATCAGGTCAATCACGCCTTTGAAGTTATCTTCTGCACCAATGTTAATTTGAATAGGAACCGCGTTAGCACCAAGACGTTTTTTAAGTTGATCAACAACCATAAAGAAGTCGGCACCTGCACGGTCCATTTTGTTTACGAAGACCATGCGCGGCACTTCGTATTTGTTAGCTTGACGCCAAACGGTTTCAGTCTGAGGCTGAACACCGGATGAACCACACAGCACAACCACAGCACCGTCCAAGACACGTAAAGAACGTTCTACCTCAATGGTAAAGTCCACGTGCCCTGGGGTATCAATGATGTTAATACGGTGTTGGTCAAATTGCTGGCTCATGCCCGACCAAAAACAGGTGGTGGCAGCAGAGGTGATAGTAATACCACGCTCTTGCTCTTGTTCCATCCAGTCCATGGTCGCAGCGCCATCGTGTACTTCACCGATCTTATGAGAAAGACCCGTATAGAAGAGTACACGTTCAGTAGTCGTGGTTTTACCCGCGTCTACGTGAGCGCATATACCGATATTACGGTAGCGATTAATTGGAGTAGTACGTGCCACTTACCCGTCCTTAAAATCTTAGAAACGATAGTGAGAGAAGGCTTTGTTGGCTTCAGCCATACGGTGCACATCTTCACGTTTCTTGATCGCAGAACCTTTACCTTCAGCTGCGTCTAGCAATTCGTTCGCTAGGCGTGCACCCATGGATTTTTCACCACGTTTACGAGCTGCGTCTACGATCCAACGCATTGAAAGCGCTACACGACGAGAAGGACGTACTTCTACAGGTACTTGATACGTTGCACCACCAACACGGCGAGATTTAACCTCAACCATTGGCTGTACGGCTTCAAGCGCCTTTTCGAATAATTCAACTGGGTCGGCGTCTTTATTACGCTCGGCCATTTTATCCAATGCACCGTAAACAATTTTCTCGGCGATTGATTTTTTACCACTTTCCATGACCATATTCATGAACTTAGCTAGCGTTAGGTTACCAAATTTTGGATCTGGTAATATCTCACGCTTAGCGGCGACGCGTCTTCTTGGCATCTGATAAGCCTCTTCTTCAGGAGTACATGAGCAAACCAACGATATTGTGGGCTCAACCTTACTCTTATCTTTAAATTTTACGTCTAAGTAATCTATTCAGTATTTAAACTAAATGAGGATTACTTAGGACGCTTAGCACCGTACTTAGAACGAGCTTGCTTACGATCGCTTACGCCTGCACAGTCAAGTGCGCCACGAACGGTGTGATAACGCACACCAGGCAAATCTTTTACACGACCGCCGCGAATTAGAACAACACTGTGTTCTTGTAAGTTATGACCTTCACCACCGATGTAGGAAGATACTTCAAAGCCGTTGGTCAAGCGAACACGACAAACCTTACGTAATGCAGAGTTAGGCTTCTTAGGTGTGGTGGTATATACACGGGTACATACGCCACGACGCTGAGGACAAGCCTGCAATGCACGAACGTCAGATTTCGCAACTTGACGCTTACGAGGCTTACGAACCAATTGATTGATCGTTGCCATTAGTAAACTCCAATGAGTAAATACAAAAACGCCAGACGCAACTACATCTGACGAGGGGGGCCGAAGTCTAATCACTGTCCTGATTAGAGTCAAGAAAGGCGTGCAATATTTGCACACCTTTCTTTAGAAGCTAAAGTTATAAGCTTTAGCTAGATTCCACATTAAATATTGTCTTTTAATGCTTCGGACAATGCAGCTTCGACATCATCAGCACTCACGCTTGGTGCAGTCAGAGGTTTCAACTTATCGTTTTCACGCTCATCACGCTTGCGCTTGCGCTCGCTGTGGTAGGCAAGACCGGTACCGGCTGGTATCAGACGACCTACTACAACGTTTTCTTTCAGACCACGTAAGTGATCTCGTTTACCGGTTACTGCACCTTCCGTCAGTACGCGCGTTGTTTCTTGGAACGACGCCGCTGAGATGAAAGATTCAGTCGCAAGAGAGGCCTTGGTAATACCCAGTAGCTGACGCTGACCTTTAGCAGTGATTTTATCTTCTGCTTCAAGTAGTGCGTTTTGCTCAAGGTAATCAGAGTATTCAACCTGATCGCCTTGGATAAAGTTAGTATCACCTGAGTCATTAACTTCAATCTTACGCAACATCTGACGAATGATCGTTTCGATGTGCTTATCGTTAATGCCTACGCCTTGCAGACGGTAAACTTCTTGTACTTCGTTGGTGATGTAAACGGCTAGCTCACTAACACCTAGTAGACGAAGGATATCGTGCGGGTTAAGCGGGCCATCAGAGATAACCTCGCCCTTCTCAACGCTTTCACCTTCGAATACGTTCATATGACGCCATTTAGGGATTAGCTCTTCATATGGCTCTGAACCATCTTTAGGCGTAATCACTAAACGTTTCTTACCTTTGGTCTCTTTACCGAAGCCGATAACACCCGTCATCTCTGCAAGGATTGCAGGTTCTTTTGGTTTACGTGCTTCAAACAAATCCGCTACGCGCGGTAGACCACCGGTAATGTCCTTGTTACCTGATGATTCTTGTGGGATACGTGCAATTGCATCACCCACTTTCACATCAGAGCCATTCTCATGGTTTACCATGGCATTGGCTGGTAATAGGTATTGAGCTGGAGTGGTGGTACCAGGGAAGTTAATGTCATTCCCTTTCGCATCAACCAACTTAACCATAGGACGAATGTCTTTACCCGCCGCAGGGCGAGTCGTTGGATCCATAACCTGAATAGTAGAAAGACCTGTTAGCTCATCTGTTTGACGAGTAATGGTAATACCTTCTTCTAAGCCCACAAACTCAATACGACCACCTACTTCTGTGATGATTGGGTGTGTGTGTGGATCCCAAGATGCGATCTTCTGTCCCGCTTCGACTGAAGAGCCGTCTTTGGACGTTACAACCGCACCATAAGGTAATTTGTAAAGCTCACGCTCACGGCCAAATTCATCAGCAATGGCAATAGCACTAGAACGAGATACTAGCACTAATGCGCCATCTTCACGCTCTACCGTCTTCATGTTATGAAGACGAACAGTACCGGCGTTCTTAACTTGAACACTATCGATCGCCGTTGCACGAGATGCCGCACCACCGATGTGGAACGTACGCATGGTTAGCTGTGTACCTGGCTCACCGATTGACTGTGCTGCAATAACACCAACCGATTCACCTGGATTTACAATATGACCACGGGCAAGGTCACGACCATAACAGGCCGCACAAATACCGAATTTGGTCACACAGGTAATTGGAGAACGTGCTTTAAGTTCATCGATGCTGGCCGCTTCGATGATATCAACCCATTTCTCATCAATCAGTGTACCTGCTTTGATAACCACTTCATCAGCGGTACCAGGCTTGATAACATCTTCAGCCACAACACGGCCGAGGATACGAGTACCTAGAGGAACAACAACGTCACCGCCTTCAATTAGAGGTGTCATCATTAGACCTTCTGACGTACCACAATCAGACTCGGTTACTACAACATCTTGCGCGACATCTACAAGACGACGCGTTAGGTAACCGGAGTTAGCCGTTTTCAATGCTGTATCCGCAAGACCCTTACGCGCACCGTGAGTAGAGGTAAAGTACTGAAGTACTGATAGACCTTCACGGAAGTTAGCTGTAATCGGTGTCTCGATGATCGAGCCATCCGGCTTCGCCATCAGACCACGCATACCCGCCAACTGACGAATCTGTGCCGGGCTACCACGAGCACCGGAGTCGGCCATCATGTAAACGCTGTTAAATGACTCTTGGTCAACAGTGTTACCTTCACGGTCTAGAACTTCGTCCGTGCCTAGGTTGTCCATCATCGCCTTCGCTACTAATTCGTTAGCACGAGACCAGATATCCACGACCTTGTTGTATTTTTCACCTTGCGTTACCAAACCAGAAGCAAATTGATCTTCAATCTCTTTCACCTGGCCTTCTGCTTCACCAATGATCTTGGCTTTTGCATCAGGAATAACAAAGTCATTAACGCCGATAGAGGCACCAGACTTAGTTGCATACTGGAAACCGGTATACATAATTTGGTCAGCAAATACGACCGTATCTTTCAAGCCACAGTTACGATAAGCCATGTCTAGCAATTTAGAGATCGCTTTCTT
>NYTP01000076.1 GCA_002683575.1 Bermanella sp. | reverse complement strand
TTTTGATAACGGTCGTGCTAAAGACTTGCATTCATGGTTTGTGAAAGAGCAAATCCCCCCTGCCAATGAGCACTTAGCTGAAGGCTTTATGGGCTTTGCGAAATATTTAGGAGTGGCTACGCCAAAAGCCAAGCAAGATTTTGATTGGCAAATTTTTACCAGTGAAGAAGATCAATCATGGGCAAAACAGACGCGCCACAAACCAAAATACATCGCCATCAATGCTGCGGCCAGTAAGGCCGAGCGCACTTGGAAAGCCGAACACTATGCACAGTTGATTGATGCCGCGGTTGAAAAATACGATTGCCAAGTGGTGCTCACGGGCGGCCCTGCGCAAAATGAAATTCAATTAGCGCAAGAGATTGAATCCTTAGCAAAATCGAACATTGATAACCTAGTGGGTAAAACCAAACACAAACAAATTGCCGCCCTTTTGGGGGAAGTGAATTGTTTGATCGCCCCAGATACAGGCCCCGCTCATATTGCGGTGGCCATGAAAACGCCCGTCATTGGTTTGTATGCGGTGGCTCGATCTGGTTTGTCTGGCCCCTATCAAAACCCAGATTATACGGTGGATGCTTATCCACAAGCGGTTGAAACCTATCTTGGAAAGTCGTTTGAAGAGGCCGGCTGGCATGAACGTGTGCATCACGCCGATGCCATGGATTTGATTACGGTTGAGGCGGTTTTAGAGCAAGTTGATCGTATTTTTTAATATTGTGGGAGGGCGCTTGCGCGCGAAGAAATAGAGATCCAAATGACTCTGTTCGCGCGCAAGCGCCCTCCCACAAAGGTTGAGTATCAGTGTTTTGTATCCGATGGCGGCATGGCATCAAAAATCTTAATGGCCTGCTCACCTTCATCACGAATGGCTTTGCCTTCTGGGGTCACGCGGGTTTGTAGCTCGGCGGCTT
The DNA here is from genome assembly GCA_002683575.1 of Bermanella sp. Taxonomy (GTDB): domain Bacteria; phylum Pseudomonadota; class Gammaproteobacteria; order Pseudomonadales; family Oceanobacteraceae; genus Bermanella. The sequence continues at coordinate 7,238 of NYTP01000076.1, read as the reverse complement.
TGGCATCGGCTAGCATTTCATCTTCGCTTTTCATGACGTCACGGTAGTCACACGCCACGCATTCGCGCACATCACGACCGTCTTCGTTTTTATACATCACCAGCTTGTCCATTTCGGCACACTTTGGGCAAACGGCTCCGGCGATAAAACGCTTAGTTGCTTTAAACATGATGATCTCGATGTCGTGGTAATTACTCGCCATTATAGCGGATTGGCAATGGGGTGTCAGATGTTAAGCGCGGCTATAAGTTGTAGGAGTTGAGCAGGGCTCGACTCCTACATTTGAGTATTAAGCGGCTTTGATTCCACTGTGGCGAAGCAGTGGCTCCACACTTGGCTTGCGCCCACGGAAGTTCTCGAACAACACACCAGCGTCGTCTTCACCGCCTCGGCTTAGAATTTCATTGAAGAATGATGCACCGGTTTCTTTATTGAAAATACCCTCTTCTTCAAAGCGGCTAAAGGCATCGGCGCTTAACACTTCGGCCCATTTGTAGCTGTAGTAACCTGCAGAGTAGCCGCCGGCAAATATGTGGCTGAAACTATGCTGAAAACGATTAAATCCAGGGGCTTTCACCACCGCCACTTGATCACGCACGCCGTTGAGCAAGTCTTGAATGGGCTGTGGGTTCTCTGGGTTGTATTCCAAGTGCATCTTAAAATCGAACAATGAGAACTCCAGCTGGCGCATCATCATCATGGCGTTTTGAAAGTGCTTGGCCGCGAGCATTTTATCCAGTAGATCTTTGGGTAGAGGCTCGCCGGTTTCTACATGGCCTGTGATAAAGGCCAATGCTTCTGGCTCCCAGCACCAGTTTTCTAAAAATTGGCTTGGTAGCTCAACCGCATCCCAGGCGACACCATTGATACCGCTAACAGCGGCGGTGTTTACCTTAGTCAGCATGTGATGAATGCCATGGCCAAATTCATGGAATAAGGTGGTCAGTTCATCGTGAGTTAATAACGCAGGTTGATCTCCCACTGGCGCTGTAAAATTACACACAAGATAGGCCACAGGAATTTGTTGTTCACCGTTAGCCTTAGTGCGTCGCACGCGGCATTCATCCATCCAGGCACCGCCGCGTTTTTTGGCGCGGGCATAAAGGTCTAGGTAAAATTGGGCCACCAATTGACCGTCTTTTGAGATGCTAAACAGTTGTGCGTCTGGGTGATAAAGGTCGCCGTTTTCAACACTGGCGTTGGTGACTTCTTCAATGGTGACATTAAATAAACGATTAGCCACTTCGAATAATCCGGCCAGTACCTTGGGGGCAGGTAGGTACGGACGAATTTCTTCTTGGCTGACGCTGTAGCGAGCTTGTTTGAGTTTTTCACCGTAGTAGGTGACATCCCATGGTTCTAAGGTCTGTGCACCATGTTGTTCTTGCGCAAAGGCTTTAAGCTCAGCGTATTCTTGCTCCGCTTGTGCCTTGGATTTGGCCGCTAAATCTTCTAAGAAACCCATCACTTGTTCAGGGGATTCGGCCATCTTACTGGCCAGTGAATAATGGGCGTAGCTTTCAAAGCCAAGTAGGTTCGCCAGCTCATGACGCAGTTTCAATATCTCAGTCATGTTGGCTGAGTTATCGAATTCACCTGCATGGGGGCCTTGGTCTGATGCGCGTGTGGAAAACGCGGTGTACATTTCTTCTCGCAGCTCGCGATTGTCGCAGTACGTCATGACCGGCAGGTAACATGGGAAATCTAGGGTCAGTAAGTAACCATCTTGGTTTTGAGCTTTGGCGGTTTGAGCAAAGCCAGCCAGCGAGCCTTCCGGTATGCCTGCTAATTGCTCTTTATCGGTGACCAGTTTTTGCCATTTGTTCGTGGCGTCCAATACGTTTTCACCAAACTTGCTGGAAAGCTCACTTAGTCGCGATTTGACTTCACCGTAGCGCTGCTTTTTGTCATCGGATAAATCCACGCCAGCAAGATGAAAGTCACGCAGGGCGTTATTGATGGCTTTTTGCTGCGCTTTAGATAGTTGGGCAAATTCAGGGCTGTCTTTAATGGTTTGATAAGCCTGCTGCAGGTCTTTATTTTGCCCAACTTCGGTGCTGAATGCCGATAATTTTGGCAGGCAAGCGTTATACGCTGCGCGCAACTCGTCACTGTTCATTACGCTATTGAGGTGGCTCACTGGGCTCCAGGCTTTGCTGAGGGTGTCATCAAGCTCTTCAAGTACCTTAACAAGATTGCTCCAATTAGGACTAGCTTGCTGGCTAAGAGTTTTAATGGCGTCTAGGTTGGCGTCTAGGTGAGCGGTAATGGCCCGCTCGATTTGATCCACAGGAATTTCATTAAATTTAGGTAACGCTTGGGGATTTTCTAAAGTCTGTGTCATGGTTGCCAACGGTCATTGATTCATTAAAGTAAGTCTAGGTTACAAGGTTGGGCCGCATCGAGTTATTTCAAGTCTTTGCAGGTAATTGTGACGAAATGAAAACTAAGCAAAAGGAAATCATATGAGTGCCATTCGCCGTTTCAAAGGCCTAGCGCCTTCGCTGGGTCAGGATGTCTTTGTAGATGAAAGCGCTGTTGTCATTGGCGATGTGACCCTAGGTGATGATGTTTCGGTGTGGCCGAATACGGTGATTCGAGGCGACATGCACAGCATTAAAATTGGCAAGCGTTGCAGTATTCAAGATGGCTCAATCTTACACATTACCCATGCCAGTGATTACAATCCTGGCGGTTATCCATTAACGCTTGGCGATGATGTGACCGTGGGGCATATGGCCATGTTGCATGGCTGCTCCATAGGCAATGAGGTACTCATTGGTATGCAGGCTATGGTGATGGATGGTGCAGTGATTGAAGACCAAGTTGTTCTCGGAGCTGGGTCATTGGTGCCGCCGGGTAAAGTGTTAAAAAGTGGATCCCTTTACGTGGGTCGTCCCGCCAAAGCCATCCGTGAACTCAACGAAAAAGAATTGAGCTACTTCAAATACACCGCTAGTAATTATGTGAAATTGAAAAACGATTACCTCAATGAGCCTCAATAGGGCGCACTTGGCACTTTTCCTGTGACGGGGTGTTTAAAATGGCCACTTCATACCATTAACCTATTCTAATCCAGTGGGTGTTTGTTATGGTGCGAGCTTCGGAAGTTTTATTCGTGTTCAGGAAGAACCATGTCACAAGCACTCATTATTACGTGCTTGGTAATGTGCATATTATTACCAAGTATCCTTTATGCAAAAGAGCATATTACTCCCCTAGTTTTAGCTAAACACTTTAATGGCGTCATGCTAGGCACCGCTTATTGGAGCAGTGAAAAATTTGATGGCATTCGCTGTTATTGGGACGGTAAGCAATTATTAACGCGTAATGCCAAACCCATTAAGGCTCCTGCCTGGTTTACTGATCAGCTGCCTTCACAGCCATTAGATGGTGAGTTGTGGGCAGGCCGTGGCGGGTACCAGACGGTAACCAAGATTGTATTGGATCAAATACCGGATGACATCCAATGGCAAAAAATAAGTTATCAGGTGTTTGATTTACCTCTAAGTACGGCACCATTTGAAGAACGCCAAAAAGCACTTAAAACACTTTTAGAGAATAATCCTGCATCGCATATTCAATGGGTGAAACAAACCAAACTTGAAAGCTTGCCTGCTATTGAAAAAGCTTTAGATAATATCGTGCAACAAGGTGGCGAAGGTTTAATGTTACGGACACCAAAAAGCATTTATCAATCGGGTCGTAGTGATCATTTATTAAAATTGAAAATACGACAAGATAGTGAAGCGCGAGTCATTGCGTATCAAGCAGGTCGTGGTAAATATGAAAATATGTTGGGTGCGGTTTGGGTAGAATTAGAAAACGGAAAGATGTTTAAAATAGGCACCGGTTTTTCAGATAAAGAGAGACAATCACCACCACCTATTGGCAGTGAAATTACGTTTTCTCATCAAGGTTTCACTGAAAGTGGCCTACCAAGATTCGCAAGTTTTGAACGTATTCGTATGAAAGAGTAAATTTAAAAGATAAAAAAAGCGGCTATGCCGCTTTTTTATTGATAAATGTTTTTGCTCTTTGTTACGTCCTTTTCACTAAGTGAGCGCCCAATCAATCCCAGAGGCTTTCCCCATGCAAGGCCATTCTTGCCAAATGGATGTAGTATTGCCTTTTTCTTTTTCAACAAAGGCTTTAAAGCCATCGCTTTCATAATGGCGTTCGGCATCCATCATTTCATTCACCGTATTATAAACAATTGAATCTAGACGATTAGCTAACTCCTCTCCCACTAATTGATGTGCCACTACATTGGCCAGAGTCATATCCCATGGAATAAGCGGCATACCAACTCGGCTTATGTAGCGATCATTTAATTCTTCAAATAAACGATGGGCTAAATACGCTTCATCCATCATGGCCATTAAACCAATGTGGTGATTAGGTAAACGCGGTGGTGAAATAAAATATTCTTCAGCGATGCGTAAAAAAGGAAAAACATGATCTTCAATGCCGGCTTGTTGTGAGGCTTCTTTTAGAGCGTCTAGGAATTCCGGTACATGATGAATGTATTCCATAGCAAAATGCTTGAGTGATTCTAATTCATTATCTTTTTCGATTTTTAAACGATCAGGTAAGGTTTCGATATGAAACTTTAAGTGGCGTTCAAGGCAGTGTGTCCGTTCTTCATGATAAAAGGCGTTGCTAATAATGGAGCGTAATGTACCAACTCGCATTCTTGTCTCCTTGCAAACACATGGCTTTTTTTTGCAGCCTAATTTGCTGATTATTTTTAATTGTTATTATCGTTTTTTGTTATTTTTATTATTCTCGATTTGCGCATTTAAGGTACGAAAAAAGTGTCTAAACCACAATGTACAATCGTCTGGTTATTAGAAGATAAACCCATAAAAAAAAGACTTTAATGCGTTTTTATTGTTAGCACTTAGATGATGCAAGTAAGAATAGTCGAAAATAACCAGAGCGCCAGAAATCAGGGCATGACACGCTCATTGTGTGAGCGGATTGGCATTACGCTGCATTATTTTAGGAAGTGCTAAAAGCTGCCAGGCGGCTCGTCCAATCAGGAAGGCAAAAAGCGCCAACCACAAGCCATGAAGGTGCCAGTCATCAAAGAAAAACTGCAAAGGTAAAAACAAACCAAACAAGGCAAATAACACGCTGTCACGCATGGCTTTACCTGCGGCTAAGCCAATGAATATGCCATCTAGCCAATAGCAGGCAAATCCAGCCAAGGGCAAAAAGATCAACCAGTAGTGTAGCTGGTCAAGAATATGCAACACGTCTTCTTGGCTGGTAAGCATGGCTAAAATAGGCCCGTTGGCTATCCATAATGTGAATGAAAACCCTATAGCAAACATCAATGACCAAAAGCCACTTGCTTGTATAACCTGACGAATGCGCTGTATTTTTTTATCGGCTAATGCCTTGCCTACCAATGACTCAGAAGCAATCGCAAAGCCATCCAGAGCATTACTAATAAACATCAGTAAATTAATTAAAATCGCATTGGCGCTGAGTAATGCTGCGCTGTGCTGAGCCCCCTTGCTCATGAAAAATGCAAAGGTAAAAAGTAAGAAAAAAGTACGAATAAATAGCTGAACATTGAGGTGTAAAAAACCTTTAAAAAAGGTTTTAGCAAAGGCCCATGAATCACGCGCCCATAATTGGGGTTTAATAAAATAAATGGCCATTAATAGTTGAATGGACTCTGCAATGTTACTGGCATACGCCACCCCTTCGCTATTGAGGTGCAAGGCATAAACAAAGACATAATTTAATGTGCCATTAATGATATTGGTGGTGACTAAAATAATTAACGTGATGCGCGTATGACCAAGGCCGATCAAGTAACCCAGGGCCACATAATTTAATAAGCTGATGGGGGCAAAATAAAATCGAATACCCAGATAACGCTCACTTAAGGGCGTGATGTCAGGCACCGCGTCCACAAGATTGAGCATCAACTGAATCAAGGGCCCAGCCGCGATAAAAAGCAGCAAACCGATGGCCACCGCTAAAATAGTGGCACTTTGTAATACGCCGTTAAGTTGTACTGGGCTTTGATAATGCTTTGCCACCATGGCGGTGGTGCCCATGCGTAAGAAGGCAAAGCTCCAAAATACAAAGGTAAATAAACTAGTGCCCATGGCCACAGCCGCTAGGTAACGACTATCATCAAGATGACCCAGTATTGCCGTATCCACCAGGCCCAAAAGAGGCACGGAGATGTTAGATAGCATAACCGGTATGGCCAGGTGCCAAAGCTGCTTGTGGATATTGCTGGGTGTATTCAAAGGGGCTCACTGTTTTGATTCATAACGCACCAGCAAGATAGGCGCAAAAAAGCGCTACATATCTTCAACGGTTATTGGCATGATGTGACGATACAATGGAGAACATTATGCGACAGCCCCTATTGATTGTCTTGTTTGGTTTATTTGTCACCTTAAGCGGGTGCAGTGAGCCCATGCCGGAAAGTTATCAACCACTCCCCCAGAGCATTAAGCTCAGCGATGTGAACCTGTATGACCAAAATGCGAACACCATTCATGAGCAAAACTTACTGGGTAAATGGAGCTTGGTATTTTTTGGTTATACGTATTGTCCAGATGTCTGCCCCACTACGTTAGCTGAGCTGAACCGCGTGGCCAGTAAGGTGACCAGTGATGAATTGCAAGTGGTCTTGGTTTCAGTGGACCCTGAGCGAGATAACCCGAAACAGCTAAAAACCTATATCGAATACTTTAATCCGAAGTTTCAAGCTTGGAGTGGTGACATTAATAGCATCGAAGTATTCGCGCGCCAGCTGCATATCTTTTTTCAAAAGCAGCCTTATGGTGAAAGCTACTTGATGGACCACAGCTCACAGGTGGTGCTGGTGAATCCGGAAGGGGAATATCAGGGCTTTTTTACTGCCCCGTTAAACCCCGAAGAAATGAGTGATTACCTAAACAGCCTTATTTAGTGCCTTGAATTAAGATGGTCTGATTAATCGGTAACCACTTTGGCTTAACAAAAAGAACAATGCGCTGGTTAATACAATGCTCGGACCAGCTGGGGTGTCGAAGAAGTAGGATAACCCCAAGCCCATGGCAACAGCCAGCATGCTAATAATGGTCGCTAAGGCGGCCATTTGTTTAGGTCCCTGACTTAAAGGCCGGGCAGCGGCGGCTGGAATAATCAGCAGCGCAGTAATTAATAATACGCCCACCAATTTCATCGCGCCGGCAATGACCACGGCCAATAACACCATGAAC
>NYTP01000075.1 GCA_002683575.1 Bermanella sp. | reverse complement strand
CGCTGGCCGCGCAGCTATGGCTGAAGACGCCTCAGTGGTTTTCTATAACCCTGCAGCCATGACCGAATTAGACCGTGCACAGCTTACTGCTGGTTTTACTTACATTAAAGGTCACGGTGACTTTGATGGCTCTAGTGTTAACGCTGCACAGCTACCTAGTTCATTTGAAGGCTACGGTGACGGTGGCAACTACCTAGGTGAAGCTTTTATCCCTTTCTTCTACTACGTGCGTCCGATTAATGAAAAACTATCATTAGGTCTTGGTGTATTTACTCCTTTTGGAACACATACCGATTACGATGACAATTTCGCTGGTGCTGGTTTTGCTGATGAGACTTCTCTTAAGTCAATGGAAATCGCGCCGACTTTTGCTTATAAGGTAAATGACCAACTAAGTATTGGTGGTGGTATTGATATCGTATATATGGAAGGGCTGTTATCAAAGGCTACTGACTTAATTCCATTTAATCCTGATCCTTCTGCACCTGCTGCATTGCAGAGCCCTTCAAATGCTGGCTTTGAAACTCATTTTGAAGTGTCTGGTGATGATTGGGGTTATGGTTGGAATATCGGTGCTTACTATAAATTAAGTGAAGCGACTACGCTTGGTTTCACTTACCGCTCTGAAATTGACATCACTTTAGAGGGTGATGCGGGTTTTGCTGATCAAAGCAACTTAGATTTTTATGTTTCTAGCGCTGGTGTATTGGCTTCACAAGCATTTGGAACAACCTTTAATTCACGTGATCAAGCTGCAGAAGTTCCATTAACAACACCTGCGTCCGCAACTCTAGCTGTGACTCATCAATTCAATGATGAATTATTGTTGCAAGCGGGTGCCACTTGGACGGGCTGGTCTTCATTCCAAAACTTTGATGTATTAGCCACTGAAAATGTTGCGGCTTCGGATGATGCAACAGGTGGTTTGGGCGATGGTTATGCTGATGTTTCTGATCTAGCTGGCTTGGGTGGCAACTACATCGGTCATATCGATGAGCGTTGGGTGGATGTATGGGCGGTTGCGTTTGGTGGTACTTACCAGCTAAACGACAAACTAGCACTGCGTGCTGGTTACGCGTATGACCAATCACCAGTACGTGATGAGTTCCGCACAGCCCGTGTACCATCTTCTGACCGTCAGTGGGTAACACTGGGTGCGGGTTATAAAGTTGATCAAGACCTTTCTTTTGACGTGGCTGCTGGTTACTTGTTCATGTATCCAATGGATTTGAACGAAGTGAACAAAAATGTTGATAACACTCAAAAAGACGCTGCCAGTGTAACGGGCGAATACGAAATCGACGTATTTGGTTTGTCTGCTCAGGTTAACTACAAGTTCTAATTTGAACTTATAGAAATGTTTTAAACAAGTTGTCTCTTGTGCGCACCTTAGCTTAGCTGGGGTGCGCTTTTTTTTTGCCTGTCATTTTTGTATTAGCAATGAAGGTCAGTTTTGTGAAAGCTTGATACTGGTGGGAGGGCGCTCGCGCGCGACATTCATATATTAGTTTGTCGCGCGCGAGCGCCCTCCCACATTGTTATGAATAACATTATTACATACGGCTTTGAGTCATTACTTAATACCAGCTCAATATGTTGTGGCAAAGAGGTTCTCTAGGCGGTTTTTCCAGAGGGGGATGCGGCTTTATTTTGGTGCGCTCAAAAGATTAGACGAAATACGCATTAATATTGTGCTGTCTTTTGATGCTTGCTCGCACAAGTGTAGGGCGATGACTTGCAATAGAGTGTTTGATCTAGCTCTAAGCTATTGATTTTACTTGAATATAAAATTGGTACGGGGATTGCTAAAAGTAAATATCATTTATTTAAAGTGGCACAAAAGTGAAGCAGCCTATGTACAGCGCCGAAGCCGATATGAGTAACCTGGCCGCATTGCACCAAAACCAGCAATTGCGCATTAAGGCGTTAGATTTAGTTAAATCTTTATTTGAACAGGTACGCGTGGTGCAACAGCACCGCGCGGCAACCAACGCCGCCTTGGCAGGTAATCCGTTTTTTGAAAGTAAAACACGGGTACTGGCTCGAGAAGTGAACTCACGTTTCAAAGAATTAGAACGCCAACAGCAAGAATGCTTAGATGTCATTGATTCTCGCCAATGGGAAGACATCTGCAATGCATGGCAAACCGTGCATTTGCAGTGGCGTCAAGATGAGATCATTGAAAATTTTGAGCTGCACAGCCACCTGGTTAAGCAGTTGCTGAGTTATATTTCAGTGCTGGGTAATAAAGTGGAAGATCTCATTGAAACCGGTTCTCAGCATCAAGCATTGAATCATTATGTGTTGAATGATGTGCCTTCGTTTATCGAATTATTGGGTCAAATTCGCGCATTGGGAACATCTACAGCAGTCGTTGGTGTTATGGATGATGCTTGCGAAATGCGTTTGCGTTTTTTAATGGGGCAGTTGCAAAAGCAGCAGATTAAAGTCAAGCAACAAGCTCAGCATCTTTCTCAAGAGGCTCTCAATATTACCTCATCATTAATTGATGCATTGCTATGTGAGCCTAAGTTGGAACGATTAAGTGGCATTGTTATGCACGACTTGCTTAGTGGTCGTGAGATTGTCACCAGTGCCGATGAAATCTTTACCCTTAGCACCCAGATCATTGATGCCCATTACAATGTGATGAACGAAGGTTTGCGTTTATTACGCTTAAGTATGGATAAACGTATGGAAGCTTGGGTGAGTCGTTAATGATTCACTCGCGGATGCGAGTTCGTCCGATGGTTATGCTTTTATTATTAATTTTTCAACTAGATTGATGATGTATAAATAGTAGGTCGGGCGTTGCCCGACAAGAGCAGTTGATGGTGGGCAGTGCCCACCCTACAAATTTATCTAACATCTAACATTCAGAAAACCAGTTTCGCCCCTACCGAGAAAATCGTCGGCAACGATGTAACTTCTTCTTTTTCTGTGTAGTCCTTGTTGTAACTAATGTCACTAACGTTTGCACGATTGTATAGATTGATGATTTCAAAATATAAGGTGCTGCGTTCTGATAATTCGTGATCCAGTCTGAAGTCTAAACGGTGGTAGGCAGATAAACGCTGAGAATTGGGCTTACCTTCGACTGGATCATAGATGTAAGGATCAGCGGCACCGCAAGGGTTTTCAGTGTCTATGTTGCCGTTGCAGTTATAGTAAGGTTCCGCCTCCGTAATGGGGGTCACCAAGCTGCCACTTTGATAGCGCCATTTAAAACCATATGAGGTTTGTGCATTCTTCTGATAGTTAGCCACTAGGTTAACCACCCAGGGGCGGTCCAGTTCGTAATCAATGCTTTTACCGGTATCTTCATTCTCTCGTTTGGTTTTACTGTAGGCAACGCTTAACCAGCCATACCATTTGTCGGTTAGATTTTTATTAATCAGTAACTCAAGACCATAGGCTGTGCCGTTAGCATTATTTAGATAAGGAGGCGTGTCACTTTTGGTGTTGGCCGCCACAAGGTTGTCGATATCCTTGTAGTAGAGTTCTACTTTAGTGCTCAGGGAATCATCAATATCATGCTCAAACCCCACCACATAATGCAGAGCATCTGGTTGTTTTAAGTCGGGGTTGCCCAGCTCTTTGGCAATGAAGCGAAACTCTCGAATAAATTGGCTGTGTCGGCCAATGGCACTGGTTAATGTCCATGTATCGTTCAATGCGTAACGGCTCGATATGCGCGGTTGAATTAATTGCTCCTGATTAAAGTCGTTGTAGCTATTACCCAGTCCAAGCGTCAGTTCCCAGTCAGGGCTGGCTAACCAGTCGTAGGCAACAAAGGTGTAAAGGCCATTGATGGTCAGAGTGTCTTCGTTATCAAAAGGGGTGCCCAAGGATGCCGGTGGGCACTCGTCACCTACGTCTGAATTACAAGCAGAGTATAAACCGCTGGCGGTGTATTCAATTTCGGTGCTGCTTAGGTCCACGCCGTAGCGAATCGTGTCGCCGTTCATGAGCGGGGTGTTGTAGTAATTTTTAAAGCGGTATTCATAGTTAATGGCGTCTAGATCAAACAAGCTGCCAATGGCGAAACTCACATCTTCTTCTTTGCGGCTCACCGATAGTATTGTGGACGTGCCTCCGGCTAGTACGGTGTCGTAGAGAATGCCTTGGCTGTGGTAATAGGTTTCTGCACCCAGGCCTCCGGCTAGGCCCGGCTCGCGTTCTAGGTCGTCTGATTCAGGGCCAAATTCAATGCCCACGCTGTCTTGTGCACCATTGGCAACAAATCTGAGGTTAGAAACAGGGTCAATACGCCACTGGTATTTAAACTGGTAATCACTGTTTTTAGGGACTTCGGTAAATTTTAATTCGTCCTCATCCACAAAGTTTTCAACGTAAAGCTCTAATAAACTTTGGCGGTATGACAGATAGAATGCGCTGTTTTCAGTCACAGCCCCTTCAACTAAAGCACCGGCTCGTAGCAGGCTTAAATCGAGTGTCGTGTGAATGGCCTCTTGGTAGGGGTCGCGCAACTTAGTGGCCAGTACTGCGCCAATGGCGTTACTGTATTCAGGGCCCCATGCACCGGCTTTAAGGCTGAAGTTCTCAATGAGATTATCGTTGTAAGTGCTACCGCCATCGTTATGAAATACATAGCCCACAGGAATAAAGTCTGTGATATAGGTATTGTCATTGGGGTTTGAGCCACGCACTGCGGGCACGCTAAATGGGCCAAAACCACCCAACACCACACCCGGTAGTGCTTCGATGGCTTTAAGCGGGTCGTTACCGGCACCTGGAATTTTGAGTAGTTTTTCGGTGGTGATTTCTGGGCCAGATACTTCACTACCACGGACATTAATCGTGGAGAGTTCGGCCACATCTTTATCTTCGGTTGTTTCGCCATGAGAAACAGACGCAAGACTCGCCAGCGAGACAAAGGAGTAAACTAAAAAGCGGTTCATATAGCGGTCCTGCTATGTTTTTTATTTTGGGCAGACTGTAACAAAAAACCAGCAAGTTAAGAATGGCTTGCTGGTGGCTTAATCAAACTGTCATTTATTAGATGGCGTTACGTAAACCCAATTCATATGGGTGAGGGTTTAGGTATTTTTGTTTGCGTAAGTAGTTGTCATCATCAGTGTGTTTTTTGATGTGATGATTTAATAACGTGAGTGGCACCACAATCGGCACAAGGCCGGTGCGGTATTGGTTAACAAGGTCGAGCATTTCTTGTTTTTCATCTTTGTCTAAATCATTTTTAAGGTAGCCCTGAAGGTGCTGCAACACATTGGTGTTCTTTTTACGGTTAGCAATGTGCTTAAGGGCACCCATGAACTCGGTGATGTAATCCATGGCGATTTCACCTAAAGGTTTGGCTTTTAGGTTGCTTAGCATTTTACCTAACGACTGGTAACTTTGAATGTGGTGGGCCATGAGCAAATATTTATAGCGCACATGAAAATCCAATAACGCCTGTGGAGTAAGCTGGTAGGCCACGTTATTTTGCCAGTCGTGATAGGCCATCACACGTGTAATGAAGTTTTCACGAATCATGGCATCACTCAGTCTACCCGCTTCTTCTTTTGGCATAAGTGGTAGCAGTCGGTCGAGTTCAGCCGCATAGATGCCTTGTGAGACTTCTAGTGGATTGCCATTCTCGTGATAAAGCTTAACTCGGGTGTAACCGCAACTAGGGCTTTTTTGCATGAAAATATAGCCGCTGGCATCGCTTAATTGAGTGGCCTGCTGTTTAGCGTAATCTTTGAGTTGCTGAGTAAAGCGCACATCGTTGTCATCACTAAGGGCCGCTTCGATTCCGGTTTCGTTGTTGCCAGAGGTGGTGATCAAACGAATGGGCTGCCTGGGTACACCTAAGCCAATTCCCATCTCCGGACATAGCGGTGTGTAGTCAAAATACTTTGATAGTACATCTTGTAAATAACGTGAACGTTTATGTCCGCCGTTGTAACGCACCTGCTCACCTAACAAACAAGCACTAATGCCAACCTTGATGCCCATGAATCGCTCCATTTATGCCGCTATTACTTAGCTAACAATAGCGTATTTTTATCGTTAATTGTCATCTTGTACGAATGTCACGGTGATTTAGACCTTTTTCGCAATAATTTATAGTTATTCAATAATTGTCGGGTTGTGTCTATTTTTTATCTATTAAGTGAATAAGCCTTGGTGTTTAATGAAGTTGTCACATATTTCAGGGAGTGAATACGATTTTAAGAATATCAAGGCAAGTCGCCACAAGAATCTAGCTGAATTAGCTATAAGTATTGAAGCTTTAATTATTTGTTAGATTTTATAGGTCTTGTCTTTGCAAACCGAGTTAAACCGGACTAGATATTTATTATAGGGTTTCATTTACTAGGTTGATTAATATGAGTCTAAGCAAGCAGCAAAGTGCACAGGTACTGTTTCAATTCGATGCGTCATTCGAAGTGAGCTATGTTAACTATTACCGCGGAAATGAATTGGCTGACCCCCAGTTGGTCGTTACCCTAGAGCGTGATAACGAACGTCAGAGCTTTGCGTTTATGCATCCACACTTCAATGATGTAGATCGCAACTTAATCAGCGCACAGGGGCTTGCTATAAGCTCGGTGAAGCTTTCTCCATTTGGTCAAAACCAAATTGAAGTGTCTGACTTAAAAGATGGCGTGGTGTACTTCACCGCTCGTGTGGTTAAGAATATTACGCCAACGGCTTAAAGCACTACATTGATCATTCCCATAAAACCAAGATCTGTTCTTGGTTTTTTTATGTCTGCAGTTTTTATAGCACCAAAAGAAAAACCCAGCTTAGCTGGGTTTTTTGTGTATAGGATTAAACCGTTTAGTGGAGCTGAAGCACCAAGGCGGCTTTTTCGCAGTAATCTTTTTGTTTGGTGTCGTTCTTCTGTTTGCTTTGTGTGGATTTAATCCAGATGTAGCTTGATGCTTTGCCTTTACACAACTCTAAACCCAGCACTGAGTTTTTAGACTTAACAAATAGATTAAGCGTGATATCACCACGGCCCATGGTACGCAGATGCATCTTTTTAGGTGAAAGAGTGTAGGACTTAATACCACTGCGGCCATTCACACTGATGGTTTTCCCTGGTGGGGCGTTCACCCATTCCGCGTCATCTCGAATCTCGATACTGGTCCAGCTACTGTCTGTGGACACGGATAACTCATAAATGGTCACATTCCCTTCGACTGCAAATGCGCTTGAACTTATTAGGGCTAAAAGAAGCCAGATTCCCTTCATCTTTATTATCCTTGGCATGGTTACCTTCTAAAAATCTAGGTAAAGAAGGGCAATCCGTCAAATGGGTCATTTTCGCCACAGCCCAATTGCATGGTGCAAACAGGCTGTGGCGTGCGAAGGATTAAAGGTGGGTTTCTGCGTATTCGGCCAGTGCTGACCTTGGTACTCCCTGCAGTTCAATGCCACCGCCTAAAGAAAACCCTTTAAAGCGTTCGTTTAAATAGGTTAAGCCGGAGCTGGTTGCGTTGAGATAAGGCGTGTCTATTTGCGCAAGGTTACCCAAGCACACCACTTTGGAACCGGCACCTGCGCGAGTGATGATGGTTTTCATTTGGTGAGGTGTGAGGTTTTGGCTTTCATCGATGATGATCAGGCTTTTTTGAAAGCTGCGCCCACGAATATAGTTAAGGGATTTAAAGTGCAGCGGCACTTTTTGTAAGATGTAATCAATGCTGCCATGGGTGTTTTCATCTTCCATGTGCAAGGCTTCAAGGTTGTCAGTAATGGCGCCCAACCAGGGTTCCATCTTTTCAGCCTCTGTACCGGGTAAGAAACCGATGTCTTCATCGAGCCCGCGCACACTGCGTGTGGCAATAATGCGGGTATAGCGATTTTGTGAGACGGTCATATCGATGGCGGCGGCCAAAGCTAATATGGTTTTACCAGAACCGGCGGAGCCTGTGAGGTTGACTAGGTGAATGTCCGGGTCCAACAGTAAATCCAGTGCCACGGCTTGATAAATATCACGCGGAGTCAGTCCCCATGCTTGTTGCTGCATGAGATGATCGCGTGAGCGGTCCCAAAGTGTCACCACTTTATCGTCCATGTCACAAATACGTGCCACAAAGCCTTGTTCATCTAAGATGTATTGATTTACAAAGACGTCTTTGCCCAGTTCATCCCGCGCAATTTTATGCACCGTGCGACCAGGCTCATGGGCCGTTTCTACTTTATTGATGGTATCCCAAAAACTGTTTTTGAATTCGTGAAAGCCTTTAGTGAGGGATTCGATATCACTGACCAGTTGATCGTTGTGGTAATCCTCTGCGGCGATGCCACAGCCACGGGCCTTAAGGCGCATGTTAATGTCTTTGGTGACTAGGACTATTTGGGTTTTGGGGCGTTGCTGTTGCAGAAAAATCAAACTGTTAATGATTTTGTTGTCGTTTAAATCGTTGGGTAAAACCGTACTTTGCTGAACGGGTTTATCCATTAATACACTTAAATATCCGTGCTTTTCCCCCGCGGCGGGCATGGCGACACCATCGCTGATTTCCTCCGGGCTGGCTTCGCCTAAAATTTTATCTATGTTGCGAATGGCTTGGCGGCATTCCATGGAGACGCCGGATTTAGAGAGTTTGAGGTGGTCGAGTTCTTCGAGGACGGTCATGGGGATGACCACTTGGTTTTCTTCAAAGTTAAATATAGCGGAGGGGTCGTGGATTAAAACATTAGTATCAATAACGTAAGCTTTGGTACGACGACGGTTGGGCATTCAGCACTCCTTTTAGCGAACGCGCAGGCTATGCATATACCGTAAGCGACTTCGTTCTGCTTTAGGCGTGGGCCTTTTGGTATGAGCAGCCCCTGTGAGTTCGAAATGAACTTGCTACTCCATTCAACGGGTATTTTTCTGTCTTGGCAACGACTTTTTTGTGCTTTTTTATATTTTTATGGGCAGGGGTAAGAAGTTAGAAATTCTTCGCCCGCAATAGTCGGCCCAGTTAATGGGCGCGAATACGTAAACTGGATTGATCAGAGAAGCGCACATTGCTGACAATGACATCCCCAAAGGTACTGCCAGATTGGTCGCCTTTTACTCGAAGGTTTCGAAACGCAATCTCTTTGATTTCCGAAGGCAAGGCTAACTCAATGCTGCCATCGCTATGAATGCGAGTTTGTTTTGACGTATTTTGTTTCACGCCTTTTACACTGATATCCGCATCCAGCACACTGGCAATAGGGTTAAGCAGTGCAGCGAGCTCATCTAGTGCGCCCAGCTTATCCGTATCCACCGTGTCCGAGCCTTGGGCTTGGTTGATCAGCGCGTTTAGTGCGTCTTGAGCAGATTGAAAACCTTGCCCATCGATACTGGACAGTTCAAGGTCATCCAGCGCTTTCAGCCCCTGGTATTGGCTCATTTGAGATGTGCTGGGTGAGTCTTCTGTAGAGGTGTTGGACTGGCTAGCAAAGGCACCAAATGACATGGGGCCGAGCACAACGGCCATTATTGCGGCCCATAGGCGGTGACGAGATTGTTTTTTTAGAGCCCGCTGTAATTGGCGCTCAGTCAGTATGCCTTGCTCTATAAGGGCTTCACCTAAGCGTAAGCCGGAGGTGATCTGTAATTTGAGGGCGGAATCGAGTTGAGCCTGTGTAATGAGGCCTTTTCGAATTAATAACGACCCAAGGCGGCTCTTTTGGTTTGGTTCTGTCATGTGTGTTCCTGGATAAATGCCAAAACAATAATAGGCTGTATTGATTTTGGTTGTCGCAGATGAAGCTGGCAACCACAGGAAATTGACAACTCATCGTTAAGTGATTGTTAAGCTTCTTAAGTTATTGTTGTTAATGCACTTTATGCTTTTAAGGATAAAGTGAGTTTTGTTGAGCACGCTTGTGCTAATGGCTCATAAATATTAACTAACAGCCCTATAGGGAGATTCAATGATGGTTTATCCACAATTGGCCATATAGTGATAAATGCTCAAGCTTTGTAGAGTTTTTTGATATAGTGCTGCCCCTATTCTGCTAAGCTCATTTGAAATTGTCGCAAAGCAAGTTGGAATAATGGCCTTATTGCCAAGTTGTTTTGATTAAGGAGTCATCATGTCTACTCGTCACATTAAATTGTTAATCTTAGGTTCTGGCCCTGCAGGCTATACAGCTGCGGTTTATGCAGCACGTGCGAACTTAGACCCTGTTGTTATCACGGGCATGCAAATGGGTGGTCAGCTCACCACCACCACGGAAGTGGATAACTGGCCTGGTGATGTTGAAGGCCTGCAAGGACCTGCCTTGATGGAGCGCATGAAAGAGCATGCAGAGCGTTTCAATACCGAAATCCTGTTTGATCACATCAACAATGTGGATTTAAGCAAGAAGCCTTACACCTTAACGGGTGATCAAGGTACGTATACCTGTGATGCGCTGATTATTTGTACCGGTGCGTCGGCTCAATATCTTGGTCTTGATAGTGAAGAAGCATTTAAAGGCAAGGGTGTATCCGCCTGTGCGACATGTGACGGCTTTTTCTACAAGAACAAAGAAGTGTGTGTGATTGGTGGTGGTAATACCGCGGTTGAAGAAGCGCTGTACCTTTCTAACATTGCCAGCAAGGTACATGTGATTCACCGTCGTGATAGCTTCCGTAGTGAAAAAATTCTCGCGGACAAACTGCTTGAAAAAGCGGCCAACGGCAACGTTGAGATTCATTGGTTCAATGAGCTGGATGAAGTGCTAGGCGATGACATGGGTGTAACCGGTGTGCGCATCAAAAATAGCCAAACAGGCGATTTGAAAGAATTGAATCTTGATGGTGTGTTTGTGGCCATAGGTCACACGCCAAATACCGAGATTTTCCAAGGTCAGTTGGAAATGAATGGAGGCTACATCAAGGTTCAAAGCGGCCTTGAAGGCAATGCAACCTTGACCAGCAAAGAAGGTGTTTATGCGGCCGGTGACGTAATGGACCACATTTATCGTCAGGCGATAACATCGGCTGGAACCGGCTGTATGGCCGCATTAGATGCTGAGCGCTACCTTGATGGTTTAGATAAATAAGCCAAGTGTCAGATAAAAAAGCGAGCCTAGGCTCGCTTTTTTTATGCCTAAATTAAAGGCTATCGAGTTTAATTAGGTGTAGGCCATGTCGGCTCTCAAGTGGGCCGATAACATCGCCGATACTAGCGTCGTTCAGGGCATCTAAAAAATGCTCTGGCAATACATCTTGTGTGAGCTTGCCCCATTGGCCACCGTTTTGCCCACTTGTGCATGCACTGTGCTCCCGGGCTAATTGTGCGAAGTCCGCACCTTGGCTGAGGGCATTCATGATGGGCTCAACCAGTAATGGCGTTTTGAGTAAAATATGCCTAGCTTCCATGACGTTTCTCTCAAGGTATCTGTTTTTCAGTCTAGACTATTAACACGAGGTTCAAGTAGGTAGAATGCGTCGCCCACGTGGCAGCAACATTTGCCAATACAGTTCATGAGAAAGAGGGGGAGTACATGGCTCGAGGTGGATTTCGTCGCAACAAGGTTCAAAAGCAACAAGGTAAAGGTGAGTTACAGGCCGTTACCAGCGAAGGTCCCTTCATTGAGTGGGTAGGTAAACCTGAATATTATCGTCATCAGTTAACCATTGATGGTAACCAGTATCGATATGAAAGTGATAGCACAGACTTAGGCGTCGAAATTGGTGATATGGTGGTATTTCGTTTTGTGGATCACGCGGATGGTTTAATTGTGGATCGTCGCTCTTTAGGTAAATGGATTGACCCAGCAAGCTTCTCTTAATGTGATTTTGATTACCAGAATAAATAAAAAACGCCAGCTTAGCTGGCGTTTTTTGTATGCAGTGGGTGTGATTAGTTGGGTAGGGTAATGTTGAGTTCTAATACCGACAACTGATCGTGATTATCCACTTGTACATTGATGTCTTCATCACCGACGTTCACATATTTTGAAACCACCGCCATGATCTCGCGCTGCAATGCAGGCAGGTAATCGGGTGCATTACGTTGATTGCGTTCGTGCGTCACTAGAATTTGCAAACGCTCTTTGGCAACCGATGCGCTTTTGGGTGCTTCGTCCTTAAAAAATCCAAGTAATCCCATATTATCCCCCAAATACTCGCGCTAAGAACCCTTTCTTCTGAGCTTCTAAGAAACGGTGTGGAATGTCCTTGCCCACTAAGCGCTGTACCGCATCGCTATAGGCTTGGCCTGCGTCACTGGTGTTTTCTAAGATAACAGGCGTGCCCTGGTTTGACGCTTTTAGGACATCTTGTGACTCTGGAATCACACCCAGTAGATCCACTGCGAGAATATCTTCAACGTCGGTCACGCTGAGCATTTCTCCTTCGGTCACTCGAACTGGGTTGTAACGGGTCAGCAATAGGTGCTCTTTTACCTGCTCGCCATTTTCCGCTTTGCGGCTTTTGCTTTGAAGAATGCCGATGATGCGGTCACTATCTCGCACGGAGCTTACTTCAGGGTTGGTAACAATGATGGCTTCATCTGCGAAGTACAGTGCCATTTGAGCCCCTTGCTCAATACCCGCTGGGCTATCGCAAATAATGTAATCGAAGCCCTCTGCGGCAAGCTCATTCAATACTCGCTCGACGCCTTCTTTGTTGAGGGCATCTTTATCGCGAGTTTGAGAAGCCGGCAATACGTATAGGTTTTCTGTACGTTTATCTTTAATTAGAGTTTGCTTGAGGTTGGATTCGCCGTTGATGACATTCACAAAGTCATACACCACACGGCGCTCGCAACCCATGATGAGGTCGAGGTTACGCAAGCCCACGTCAAAATCGATAACCACTGTTTTATAGCCATTAAGCGCAAGGCCAGTACTGATGGCGGCGCTAGTTGTGGTCTTACCCACACCGCCTTTGCCGGACGTTACAACGATGATTTTAGACATGTGCTTGAACTCGCTTAAGCAGTAGATTAACTCTGCTTTTATTAATTATTGTCTGGTGAGTATTTATTAAACGCTTTCTATAATCAAGCGTTCGTCTTTAAGGTGTATGTGACACGTTTTTTGCCAGTGTTCGCTGGCTAGGTCGTCGCTGACTTGATATTGGCCAGCGATGGACAGTAATTCACTTTCTAATTTTTGGCAGGTGATGCTGGCACGGGTATCGCCTTGGATACCGGCAAGGGCTCGACCATATAAAGTCCCGTAAATATGGATGCTGCCACTGGCCAATACTTCAGCCCCTTGGCCGACGTTACCAAAGATCACCAAGTCCCCATTGGGCTGGATCATCTGCTGACCACTGCGTATGGCTTGTTTTACAAATTTGGTGCTTTGCTGCGCTGGCGCTGAGGTTTTTTGTGCTTTGGGTGTTTTAGGGCTGTCGTTGAACAATGGTAAGTTCAGGTGTTCAGCGACCTTGTGCTGGTCTTGGTCGCAACGTAACCCAACCGGAATAAACCCAAGTGAGCGCAGTTCTTCAATAAGTTGAGCGCTCCACTCTAGGGAAATGGGTTGACTGGGCAGCTCAATAACAACAGGGGCATTTTTTAAAAGCTGTGGCGCTTTGGCTAGGCGCTGCTTTAGGTCAAAGCTGATGGCCGCAAGGTCCAAGCTTTCAAGCTGCAAAAGTGTAAAAGGGTGCAGACTGGCTTTGAGTTGTAATACGGGTGCTGTACGGCGGGCCGCGTCCATGACAGGTTCCTTGCTCGTGTTAAGGCCAGTGAGTTCACTGGCCGTTTACTTTACTGCTTTGTGGCTTATGCCTCAACGGCTTTTAAACGAAGCGGGGCGGTTTCAAACTGAATTCCGGCCCAACCATGGCGCATAAATTGACGGATATTCTGGTGGTCGGAGCCCTCCGGTGTGGCCAGCACGTCGCGGTAATGTTCACCAAAGCTTTTCAGTGCTTGCTCGGGTGTAAAACCGTTTAATCGTCCCAGTGCAAAAACTTTTAGGCTGCCTTCATTGGTGCCTTGCTGGTTAGTAACTGCTTGCTCATCTAGCCCATTTTTAAATGTGCTTGGGCTTAGGTCATACCATTTCTCGACTAGGGCTAGGGTTTCGCTAAATTGATTTTCACCGCTTTCTAGGCGAGTACGGAATGCGCTCATGTCTTTTTGCAGTGCTTGCTGTTGGTTGAATAGGGCCATTTCAATGGCGCTGCTATCCAGTTGGTATTCGCGCTTCCATTGGTCATAGCCCATGCCATACGCCCATTCGCGTTCAGCTCCGTCTTCAAGTTTAACGCCTGCTTCTTGGGCTGCACTTTTATACCATTTACCTAAACAATTTCGGCAAAAACCCGCAAGGGTCATCAGTTGGATATTTTGCACGTCTTTACGTGTGTCGAGGTGCTTTAAAAAACGGCGCATGACCGCTGCTTCAATGGCGTTTTGATCCATGGTAAATACTTGTCTTTAAAAAAGGTGGGGCTATTGTACTGGGCTTAACCACAAGGGCAAAGTGTGCAAATCAATATTTGCTTGGAATGGGCTAACGATTACGAAAAGGGACTGAGTGTGTGCATAGGTAGCGCCCCCATTCAATGACGCCTCGGGGGAAGTGACGGCGAAACAGCGCCTCAACGATTTGGGCGGTACGATAGTCGGTTTTTTTTAATACTAAGAATACAAGGTCACTGCGACGCCATTCAAATTCTGCCAGTTGGCATGGGATCTTTGAGGCGCGTATTAGATAGGCAATTTGATAGGCGGATTCGCGTTTCATTAGCAGCATCCAATAGCGGCTGCGCATTATTTCAACCGTACGAATGTCCACGTGTTGAATTTCAATATCAGCTTTAACGGTGAGGTCTCGCCCTTTATCCCGACAATGCATCAGTAGCGCTGAAAAGTTTCTAGGTTCATCGGTGTTACAAAAATAGTAGCGCCCGTCCCATTCGCGATAGGCAAACGGATAGTGTTTACTTTTTTCACCAAACACCTCAAAGCTTAGGGCATCAAAATGTTCAGCATGGTGTTTAGGGATGTCTTTGCACTCGTTTTCGGCGTATTCGATAATGTCCTGATAGTCGGTATCCACGATACTGGATTCAACCGCCGTCACATTGCGCATGGAGAGATAACGCTTATACCGTTTTGTTTTATAAATTCTTCTTAACAGTTGTGCGCAGTCTTTCCACTGACTGCCAGCTTTTTCCAGTGACTCGGCCGCAGCAAGATTAGCCGCGGATACCGATAACCATCGATGACTTAAAAAACTTCGGGGGTTGATGTCGCCGATGGTTTCCATGGGCATTTCAGACACATAGCGCACACAGTACCAAACAGGAAATAATTTCTGCAGCAAGACGTTCGCCCAGGTCTCAAGATCCACGGGTGCGACTTTGGACTTTTTTGAACCCTCTGGTGGGTCAGGTAAGTTGGCATCACTCATAGGTTTACTGCATTTATCCTTATACCTTGGGTGTCGAGAGGGCAGAATCCTTTGACTTTATATCGGCGCAAAACTCGACAACTTTAACGAACTCTGCTTTAAAACTAAGGTGTAGGATGAATAGTATAGGGGAAAAATATGGCCTACCCCGAAGACAGTGATGCACCTCGATACATGCATCTGCAGGGCAAGACGCAGTATGAAATGGCGCAATCCATTGATGCGGCATTTGCCGCTGCTGAGCAATCCATTCATCAGCAAGCTGAGCAAACAGCGCTTCAATGGTGGTACCAGCAGCTTGAGAGTCAGGTACAAGAAGACTTTAATTTGCCGGATAGTGCCTTACCAAAGGGCAATGCCAACACGCAGGCTGCCTTTGTTAAGCTTAGTTCTGCATTATTCAAGGATGCCATGAGACTCGGTGGTACCAGTGAGCCATCTGCCATGCTGGGTGTTAAACGTTTATTACAGCGCAGCTTGATCGATGCCATTGATATGATGCAAGCGCAGGGCATTTGGCGCTTTGATCTACAGCGCACATTGCAAACCTTACAAGGACGATTACTCCATGAGTGCCAGCAGTCCAAACGAGCCCCCTAGGCAAAAGCCCCGTTTTCGTATCCAGGAAGCCATATTAATTTTGCGTCAAGGTAAGCGTCATCCAGCATGGCGTGAGGCCGCATGGCATTTGATGGAACACGCAGGTAAAGACACCCAGTTACTGCTCGAGGCACAGCGTGATCTGTTACAAGCTGCCGAGCCTGCACCATCCTTTTGGCAGCAATATGGTGTGTTGATGGTTTTAATACTCACAGGGGTATGCAGTTTGGGTTTTGCCCTTTGGGTCTATGTGAACCAGTTATATTGCAGCTAAGACGGTTGAGCATAAGTGGTTGAATTGAGAACGTCTTAACATTGATGGCATGTTAGACGCTTCATCAGTAGACGAAACACGCAAGTGAGCGCTAAACTGTCTCCATCTACAGGGCAAAACCCACCTCACTAACAACTAACTATAATAACAGAGGGCACATGGCGACTATTTTAATTGTGGATGATTCCGCAACCATGATGGAAGGACACAAGCGTATCCTTGAAAAACAAGGCCACACGGTTCATAGCGCCGAAGATGGTGAAGAAGGTTTCGCTAAAGCTAAGGAGCTACTGCCTGACCTGATTTTGATGGATGTGGTCATGCCTAAAATGAATGGCTTTCAGGCCACACGTAAAATCACCAAAAACGACTCAACTAAACACATCCCAGTGATTATTGTCACATCGAAGGATCAAGAAACCGATATTATGTGGGGTAAGCGCCAAGGTGCCAGTGATTATTTGATTAAGCCTGCTGACGAAAAGCAGCTACAAGAAACCGTCGATCGCCTTCTTTCTTAATCTGTTTCATCTTGTGTCCGCGCTGCGGGCACTTGTCCTAAAAATTATAAATAATAATACTTTTGTATTCTAACTCTGAGTCGTCACTGCCATCTGGCGCTTGGGTATCATATAGCGCGTCCCAGGTAACACTTAAGCTAATGGTGCTGGTCACCGAGATGGTGACAGCGTTTTGCCATATTCCTTTATTGTCAGAAACATCTCGAATATCCGGCTGGAAATAAAGCGTGCTGGTGTATGTCATGTTTTGTGCGAGGCGATTACGGTAGGCCCAATAAATATTTAAACGCACGTTTTGTTCGTTATCCAGGGTAATGTCCGATGCGTATTCTTCATCTTCATAAAATGCCCCTAAGCCGAAGTGGTTAGCGGTTTTTAATTCTGGGTTTGCATCGAGCGTGTAGCGCGCCCCTGCGCCGAAAATAGAGCGCTTAGCTAAGTCTGCAAATAAATCCTCTTCGTACTGGGTGAAGACTTCATGCCCCCAATGGTCGCTGTGCTTTGTTAAGTGGCGAATGTGCAGCAAGGTTTCATCGGTATTCACTTCATCGTCGACTTCTGAGTACTCACGATCTAATAAAACGATCCATTCGTCTTTTGTATATGAGCGTATTAAGGTAATGGCCGAGCCCAGTGTGAACTCATCGCTTTCCCCAACTTCGCCGTCCAAAGTAAAACTGATGTTCCCTTTTGTGCCTGGGCTTGTGTTATTCAGACGCTGGCTTTCAATGTTGGTGATGGCAAGTGTGGACTGAGATACAAAAATGAAAAACGGCAGGATCAAACGCAGCATGATGGCTCTTATTGGTATTTTAAAAAACGCACTTTAGCATATTTTAAGCCGCATGCATTTGTTGCTCACGGGCACTGGCGAGGTTTCGTACGACGTTTAATACATGTTTGCCTTCTTGATAGTCTGCCAGTACGGCAGGCTTACCTTTTAGTTCATCTAAGTGGGTTTGCAGGGCTTTTTCTAAATCCATGGGGCCGGCCTCATAATGATGATAAGCCAGTTGGGTCAACAAACCTTGTGCGCGCACTTGATGGCTTTGGATGATATTGTGATCTTTTAAGGCTGTTTGGAGCGGTAGAATATCCGAAACATTTAACGCTTTTACATTAAAATCTCGGGCGAGATAATTAATGCGTTCGCCCATGGAAGACAATGCCATGTCGTGGCCTTGTTTGTCTTTTGGTGCTGTAACGGATTGGGTTTTATCCACCTGAGTCATTTGCCCAAATTGTTGCATCATGCGTTTGGGTAAACCTAGGATATCCATCATCGTGTGATACTCAAAAAAGCGATTATGTATTATCTAATCAAGATTTGAGCCAATACTGTAAGTGTTTGATAAATCGTGATAAAACCTGAGTAAGTACTCTAAAAAGGGCAAGGGCTTGCCTACTTTGGCGATTGCTTTTGCCGATGGATTCAGTAATCTTAAGCCACTTATAAAAATAAATAGCTATAACAATAATAATAAATAGCGCTACATGAGTCAGGACAGCACCGATGACAGCACTTCATAAGGCCCAAGATAACGAGCCAAATTCGATACAATACCGTGGGCGAAAAACCTCGCGTGCAGGCAGTGAACAGCGCCGCAGAGCCATATTAGAGGCATCATTAAGAATCGTTGTGAGTGATGGCGTACGCGCTATTCGACACCGCAGTGTGGCCAAGGAGGCCGATGTGCCATTGGCGGCCACCACTTATTACTTTAAGGATATTCAAGAGCTAATCAGCGACACCTTCATGCTTTATGCTGAGAAAGCGCAATCGATTGTGAACGTGTTTGCCCGTAAAATGTATGAGCCATTAGAAAATGCCGATGGTAAAAAACTGGCTGAGTTGACCACCGGCCCTAAGTTAGTTGAAGTAATTGTTGATCAGCTACTGGCTTATGTACTTGAAAAAACCACTCATAATCGTGAAATGGCGGTGGCGGATCAGGCGTTTCGTTATGAGGCACTGCTTAATGAAAACCTTCGCGGGCTGGCGGATGAACATGCAAAAGCCATGGAACAAAAGCTCATTGAGTTTTTAAACTTGGTACACAGCTCTCACCCAAAAGAAGATGCTCAGATCTTGGTCAGCACACTTCGTCGAGTAGAATATGAGGCCTTGTTAGTGCCAGTGGAAGATATTAATCAGCAAGCCCAGCGTGATCTTTTAGAGCGCCAAGTTTCGTTGATTTTAAAAATTGAAGTGCCCAAAGAAGATTAACCCAAAGACGTGTTTGAGTTAAAACTTGTAGGCAATAAAAAGGAGACCTTGCGTCTCCTTTTTTGTATCTATTATTTTTATAAGAGCAATTACGATTAAGCGCGTTTTTGTAAGAAATAGCCCATGGTGTTCAAGGTGTTTTCAATAATATTCAATTCAAACGCACTAAACGGGCGGGCATCGCCACATTCATCGCAGACAATTGTGGGTAATTGACGCAGGTGTGTCATGGTGTAAGTTTGTTCGTGATCGCAGGCGTCGCAGCACAGTGGCATAGGGGTATTAGCCGGCAGAATGGTGGCAATGTTCGCCTGGTTATCAACGTGTGACGACGCTGGGACGGTTTGTAGTAACGCCATAATGGCTCCTGATAAATAAGATACGGGCGCCATTCTAGTGTGAAAAAAACGTTTTTCTAGTACAAAAGTATCGTTTTGCCCTCAGGCACCTGCAATTGAGTGTTCTGTTTTTGAACGCCATTGTAGTGCCTTGAAAAATAAGCGTTTTTTCTAACTGGTTGGAAAACGCCACAATTAAAGTAAATGCACTAAAAAGCACAATTAAAGGACCAAAATCGCCATGAGCCATTTTTTACAGCGAATTGAATCCGTGGCCAATCGGTTGCCACATCCTATGGCTCTATTCGTTTATCTGTGTGTCATTGTGCTGACCATGAGTGGTGTTGGGCATTGGCTAGGCTGGCAAGCACAGCACCCTGCCACTGGTGAACTATTACAGGTCAAAAGCCTAGCCAGTGCGGATGGCTTGGTCTTCATGCTCAGCTCTTTAGTGACTAATTTCATGGGCTTTGCACCGGTTGGCCCCGTGATTCTTATGGCGTTGGCGTTCTCTTTGGCAGAAAAAAGCGGTTTATTGCCGGCGCTCATTTCTGGGTTAACTCAGCGCACCCCTGCCAGTTTTTTAGCTCTGGCCATTGCCTTTCTGGGTGTGATGTCGAGCATCGCGGTGGATTCAGGTTATGTGGTGTTACTGCCACTTTGCGCGGCGGTTTTTTACGCTGCGGGTCGACACCCTATTGCCGGTCTCGCGCTGGGCTTTGCGTGTGTTTCAGGCGGTTTT
>NYTP01000074.1 GCA_002683575.1 Bermanella sp. | reverse complement strand
TATTTTATTATTTTGCTCAAGGCTTGAGCCATATAGTTGTGAGCCGTCCCACCAGTGAGTATTGATATTGCGATATGTGTCGGGCAGATGGGCTTCTTCTGGGGTACGAGTTGTATCCACTTGTGTACGGCCAATGCTTAGTGAGCCATTACCCAGTACATCACCTTCAGGTAGTGGCACTTCAATAGGGTTGCTTGAATCGTTATCACCATGGTCAACCCAGTCATGAACCATGAATTGAATCCATGCCGCTGCAATAAAGTTCACGGTAGTGGCGGGTTTAAATTCGTCTCGTGCCATAAGGGTGTTACTGACTTCCCTTGGGTTTGGCTCTAGTAATGTTGCTTCATTTTGCTCGTTTTTAACACTCTCTAAATCTACGTTGCGCCCAAAGCGCATATACACTGAACCTTCAGCAGGGTTCTCTAGAATGTTACAGGTGCCGTCTTCTGTTCGTGCCGTTTTACTGCGCTCATCACAGACAATGTTTGCGTTGTGTTTGTCGTAGTTTTCGACATCAAATAAATTGTTATCAAAAAGTTTTTCTCGTTCCAGGCCAATGACCAGTAATCCTGCGATTACACCTAATGAACCTAGCTTAGTCAGGGCGGGCCATGTGACCCAAACTGAATTGCTCATGTTATTCATCCTAATTGTTATTATAAATAAGCCCGAATGTGAGCTTGGCTGGTGAGGATAAATACGAGGCTGGTTTTTTCATACCCTCCTAAGGGAGGGGGTAGAAGTATGGATATTGATAACAATTTGGCAATTTAATGAAGCTGGCGTAATAAACCTTGCACATTTATTTTTGTATTAACACTATTGATACGAATTAAGTATTAATCAATTTGATGCGATTAGAATTATAACAATGACATCATTACTCCCAAGACCTGAACTACTGTCGCTACTTGATTGTTCTGATCATCATCGGCTGACCTTAATCGTATCTCCTTCGGGATACGGTAAAACCACATTGTTAAACCAATGGCATAGCGCTCAAAAACAAAAAATAGTGGCACGGTTTTGTGTGCCTGAAGATAAATATAGTGTAAACGCAGCGCTTAGTAGTATTTTATTGGAAGTAAGAAAAAAAACGCAGATTATTCAAGCGCCATTTTTTAATATTTTTACAGATGATGTGCAAGTGAATGAGCAATTGTTTATAGATACGCTTTTACTTGTATTTGAGTCGATTGAAAGAGAGATTTTTTTTATTATTGATGATTTTCAATATTTAAACTTCCCAAATGAAAGCAACATATTAAATAGCTTGCTGGCTAAAATGCCTAGTAATGTACATTTTATCTTCTCTAGTCGATCAATACCCAAGGTTAATCTCATACCGTTAAAACTGAATGATGATGTGCTTATAATCGATAGTCATGATCTGTCGATGTCTGAGGAAGAAGTCAGTAAATTAGCATGTGATATATGTCAATATCCATTGACTGGCTATGATGTGAAGCTTATTACCAATCGAACAGAAGGTTGGTTGTCAGGTGTTAAAATTGCGCTACTTGCTATTAATGAGCACGGGTTAGATTTTATTAAAAACCTAGAGAAAGAGAGAATAGATATTATGGATTCATTCTTTCATGATATCTATACATCATTGAGCAATGAGGGAAAACAGTTTTTCTTATTTAGTGCGATATTTAAGTGTTTTAATCAAGAGCTGTGTGATCGTGTTTTAGAGCGTAATAATTCAGCTAAATTTATACGCTATCTGATGAACAGATCGGCGTTTATAATAAAAGATAATACTCGTCCTGGTTGGTATCGATATCATTCCTTATTAAATGATTTTTTAAATAAGCAGTTATCTCAGCTTAGTGGTAATGATAAATTAAAAAAGTTGCATAAGCTAAGTTCATTAACTTGTATTGAAATGAATGTATTTGAATTGGCGGCGTATCATTGTTTACTAGCCAAGGATGATGATTTTATTGGCGAATGTTTAATTAAGTGTTGTAGCTATTGGCTCAAAGAGGGTGACTTTGACAATGCTCTAAAATGGCTAGATGAGTTTGGTGAGAGAAAACTCCTTATGAATAAAAGCCTATCATTAAGTTATGCATATGCTCTTATTTTTTCAAGACGTTTTCATCAAGCTCAGTATTTTATATCTTTAATTGACGATCTTGACTCTGATCTATTCTCCCGTGATTACAAAGATGATTTAGAGTTTTTAAAAGTTAGCCTGATGTTATTCCAGCGAGATATAGATGTTGTTGATCGGCATATTATTGAACGGATACTCGCACAATCACATGCAAGTGATAATCGTGTTTTTTCTATGGTAATTGCTGCATATTTTGAAATGCAGCATGGCCGTCTCGATGAGGCATTACGTTTAGCGCAGCATGCAAAAACGATATTAGAGAAAAAGGGGTATGTTTTTTTTCAATCTTATGCCGATATGATTATTGCGCTTTGTGATCGATATACTGGTCGTGGCATTCAGGCAATTCAGTATATATCTAAAATCTATAATGCCACAAAGATGACAAAAGGTAGCATGCCATGGTTGTGCATGAATGTTGCTATGATGGTGGTGGCTTATGAGCAAAATAACCCTAATAAGTCTCATGAAATATGTGAAATGATACTCCCTTATGTTAACCATGCTTGTGTAACTGAATTGATCGCTACAGTGTATTTGTATTTTTCACGTTTAGAATTTGATTTAGGTAATACTCAGTCTGCTAGAGGGATTCTAGAGCAGCTCAATCGTATCTTGGTTTTAGGTAAGTACCCAAGGTTCAAAAGTCAAAGTTTATGTGAGCTAACTCGTCAATGTTATATAAGCTCTGATCATGTAATGATGGAAAAATTATTAAATGAGCATTCAATTGTATTGTCTTCGAGTGTTCATGGTGGTGTTGTTAATGGTGATTGTTTTGATGAAATTCAAGAACGATACATACTGGCAACGTGTTACGCCCACGGTCTAAATGCACAGTTTGCTATCGCTTATGAAAAACTGGATTTACTTGCACTCGATTTATTGTCATTAGGGCTTGTTAGTCGATACGTGATTGCTAAATGTAATGCCATAGTGATGCTGTATCGTGCAGGGAAAACTCAAAAAAGTCTGAGTATGTTTGATGTGCTGTTACAAGAATATAGCCTAAGTGTATTATCTAGAAACGTTTTTGATGAGGCGCCTGGTATTAATGAAGTTCTAGTAACTTTTTCAAATAGTGGAGCGTTCCATCTACCTGAAGCATTTTTAAGTGTGTACAGTAATCTTTTCAATCAAATAAAGCCTATGGTTTCATTTGATTTGGATTCATTGACGGGTAAAGAAATAAGAGTATATCAATTGCTTAAATCAGGTTTAAGTAACCAAGATATCAGCGATGAAATGAATATTGCTCTAAGTACCACAAAGTGGCATTTGAAAAATATATATCAAAAACTTGGAGTTAAAAATCGATCAGAAATACTAGTAATGAATAATAGAGAGCCGCTGACTGCGACTCAGTCTAACTTCACTTGATAAATAAAATTAAAAGTAGGGGTTATGCCTGTATAAGTGGGCTTGAAAGTGCCACCCAGTGTTAAGCGGAAGTGAGTGATATTGACATCATAACCGTCAGCATCAGCAACTGGCGTATAGCTAAAGTTGTTGCCGTCGGTACTAAAGGCAATGCTGTCCGTTGTACTTGCTAGACTTGTAAAGGAGTAGCTTAAACCACTTGCTTGATTGCCGGCACCATCATTAAACATAACTGGACTGCCCGCTGACAAGTCACCCACATACATGGTGCTTTGAGGGTCGATGGCTTGAACTAATACGGTGCTGTCGAGATCGGTGCTGATATTGCCAACGTTATTGGCGTTAACCGTATGCTGAATGACGGCACCTGGGATGGCTTTAAAGTTGGATGAATTAATAGGATCACTGATCACTTGAATGGTTGAGTTCAGTTGAATGTCGGCATTGCCCGCGCAATGAAAATAATTGGCAGCGGGGATGATGGTATAGCCTGAATTTGGATCACTACTCCAGTATAAGAAATATGCATCACTGCCCGTGTATTCCTGTAAGCGAAACTCTAAAGGTGAAAAGCCTTTAGGTAGAGGTGTCAGTGTGCCTGTGCCTCTTGGATTATTTGCAGCGCCATGTAAACCATAGTAGGCAGTGGCGACATTACCATTTATCTGTGCCTCTACTGCATCATCACCATCAATACCGAAATAATTAATATCTTTTCTGGTATCAGAGTATACATAGCCCTCAAGTATCATCAGGAAATTATCATTATTATTAGTGTCGAATACGTTGCCACCATTAGTGCCACTGGTGCTGCCTTTATTAATATCACTAAGGATTGTTTGGCCCATTAAATAGGTTTGGGTGGCTCGTGCATCCACTAGAGCTTGGAACGCCGCAGCATTATTAATATTGGTAGTTGGGTAACCTGAGATATCAAAAAAGCTAGCAAGCAATCCAGGTTGTGGAGACACACAATCAGCGGGTATACCCGGGTCTGCTAAAAAATTTACATTAATCGTCACGCTATTGTTGTTGACGTTTGAGTCTAGAGCGACACCACTTACGGTTGCTGTAATTGAGGCGTTGCCCCCTTCGGTTGCATTATCAGCATTAATGGTGAGTGTTAATACAGAGGACGTGGGTTGAGCACTGTTAAGAGGTTGGTTGTAATCGCAGTTTATTGTATTGGCACCAGTGCAGTTCCAGTTGGTCCCGGTGGTACTCACAAGTGTAAAAGCACTTGGTAGGACGATAGTGGTTCGAGTATTCGGGTTCGCAGAATCAGAGGCTGCATCAATATTATTGACACTGAATGATAGGGTTTGTGTGGAATTAACGGCCCAAGCATTGTTTGCAGGCGTTGTCGTTAGCTGCTCTAAATCAATACCACATACATCATGAGCACCAAAAGTCACAGTGGGCTCTGCAACTGGACAAGCCCGTGAACGAATGTCGATATTGCCTGTAGAAAAGGTTGTCCAAGGGGTTGAATTATTGCCACCTGGTTTGTTGAACTGAACGGTTATACCACCATCATTGCCGGGCTCGCCGCCAATAATCTCTAATTTATGATAGCCGGGATCTAAGTTGATTCTGCCTTCTAGTATTTCGCTGGAATTGTTCCAGTTATTCGCCCACCATAGATCATCGCCCCATTTTTCATCTAGTGGAGCGCCGTTAACATATAAACCACCACCCCAGCCAAAGTCTGCCCCATAACGAAAGCGCCAATTTCCATTTTCACCAGCTTTGACTTCAAAAAATGTTTCGCTGTAAGCAATAAAGTTTGTTTTCCCACCAAATAAACCGCCGTTAGTGACGTTGCTGAAGTTGGTTATAAAGGTACAGCCGTAGTTGGGGTTATTATCATTGCCATTATTAAAGATAGTTTGTGCATCGTTGTAGCTGCTGGGGTCTTGAGTTACGCGCCGAGTATGAAACTTGATACCAGGCTCCACAAACGTAAACGGCACATTCGCCAGTGCAGTTGCGGCGGT
>NYTP01000073.1 GCA_002683575.1 Bermanella sp. | reverse complement strand
GATCGCCGCTGATTAAATTCAGCAGGGTGCTCTTGCCACACCCATTGGGTCCAAGTACGGCCCAATGCTCACCACGATTAATCTGCCAGTTGAGTCCATCAAAGATCAATCGATCACTGTAAGCCACTTTGCCATTGACCAAGGTGACCAATGATGTGATTTTAGCATCCAGTTTTGGGCAGCAGTTATCTGTGCTGGGTAAGGCCAGAGTATGGTTATTGAATGTCAAAAAAGCTTTAACGGTTTCGTCGTTGAGCACCGTTTGCTTTTCACCTTGAGTTAATAATTTTAGATTATGCAAAAATCCTAAATGGCTGATCCAGTTGGGAACTTCGTCTAAGCGATTCAAAATAAACAGCATTTGCCGCCCGTTGTTATGTTGCGCATAGAGGATGTCCTTCAAAGCTTGCTGACTGTTAGCGTCAAGGCCATCAAAAGGTTCATCTAAAACCAGAAACGTTTCAGTTTGCAGCAAGGCACGAATCAAAATGACTTTACGACTTTCCCCGGTGCTTAATTTACGAAAGCCTTTATTTAAAAGATGCTCAATGGCGAATGCACTGACCCAATGTTGAATTTGAGGTTGATCATCGCTGACCTCTTGTAATAACTCGATAACCGGTGTGCCTGGCCAAACCTGATTGGTAATATCACTGTCATCCCGTTCTTGCTCTCGGTCGATCAGTTGCTGCTGGACTTCAAAACTCACGGTGCTTACATTGGTTTCAATCAAACCTGATATTGAGCCCTGTTGATAAGGTAAGCGGCCGCTGAATAATGCAGCCAATGCACTTTTCCCGCTGCCATTACTGCCAATGATCGCCCAGCTTGTGTTTTGTTCAATGCAGAGCTGTTCAATGTTGAGCGATAGGTGATCCCCTAACGGGGCACAAAGATTT
Source organism: Bermanella sp. (assembly GCA_002683575.1). Lineage (GTDB taxonomy): Bacteria > Pseudomonadota > Gammaproteobacteria > Pseudomonadales > Oceanobacteraceae > Bermanella. Next base: position 16,024 of record NYTP01000073.1, on the reverse strand, counting down.
TGTAAGTGAATCATAGAAAACTCAGTTAGAAATTAACAACAATGAAAGACTTGAGTCTATGCTGATGAATCAAAACGGTTCTGGCTGCTCAATGTCAATTAAGGCCATATCAATGGATTGAAACTGAGCATCAATTACCGCTTTGGCGTCTTCGATGCCTTTATTGTAAAAGAAAATGCCTGCCTCTTTCGCAAAGAAATCCAACAAAAATTCGGCATCAAATTGACCAATATCTTGTTGCAGCTCTTGGTCAAAATACGTTTTTAATTTATCAACGACGATGCTTTTTTGTCGTGTATCTAATTCAATCATATTCATCCAATGGTTATAGCCAGCGACGTACTTGCTCACAGTATTGTAAATATTGCTCGCCAAATTTTTCAGTTAAGAAGCGCTCTTCAGGTTTGATTTGAAAGCGCGTGAGATACAGGGCAAACAGGAACGAGATGAGCACACTGATAAGATTGCCTTGTGCCACACTGAGCGCAATAAGACATAACAACATGCCTACATACATAGGGTTACGGCTGATTTTGTACAAACCCGATATAACCAGCGTATTACTTTTATTTGGGGTTCTTGGGTCGACGGTTGTTTTTGCTTTAAAAAAACTAAAAGCGGCGGGCAGAATAAATAACAAACCTAAAAATAAGAAAAAACTGGCCAACAATGCTTGGCCTGTAAAGTCAAAACCCAAGGGTAATAGGCTGTCAGTAATCCATATAAATACGGCAAAAATAAACGTCAGGGGAAGTGGGGGTAATCGTAATTCAAGCTGATGCATGGGCCTGCCTATGTTTTTAGCAGAAGGGTACCCACATTCATGATGGGGATCAATTAGTACGTTTATTAGACTAAAGTCTATTGTATAAATTTCTTATATAAGTTATTACTAATATTCTAATATACGACCCTGGGGTTGCACATGGCACATATCGTAGTTTTGGGCGCCGGTACTGGCGGCATGGCAGGCGCTTATGAGATTCGCGAAGCGCTCAGTAAAAAAGAACATCAAGTTACCTTGATAAACGAGCGTGAAGAGTTTCAATTTGTGCCATCTAACCCGTGGGTGGGTGTGGGCTGGCGAGACGAAAAAGAAACCACTATCCCCATTAAAAAGTATGTGAATCGCAAAGGCATTGATTTTATTGCCGCAAGGGTCGACGAGATTAAAGCGGCTGATAATAAGCTGCTACTCAATACGGGTGACACGGTGGACTATGACTATTTAGTCATTGCTACCGGTCCTGATCTTGCCTTCGATCAGATCCCCGGTGCTGGCCCTGAGGGCTTTACTCAGTCTGTCTGTACCTTATCTCATGCCAAGACCTGCTATGAGGACTTCAAAGCACTTATAGAAGAACCGGGCCCAGTGATTGTGGGGGCATTTCAAGGGTCGTCGTGTTTTGGCCCTGCGTATGAATACACCTTTATTGTTGAGAAAGCGCTACGAGATAAGAAAATTCGCGATAAGGTGCCTATGACGTATGTCACCAGTGAGCCTTATATTGGCCACCTTGGTTTAGGTGGGGTAGGTGATTCAAAAGGCATGCTTGAAAGTGACCTGAGAAATCACAGCATTAAATGGATTTGTAATGCCTGTGTGTCAAAAGTGGAAGACGGCACCATGTATGTCGATGAATTCAACGGCAATAAAGAGTTGATCAAACAGCATGAGTTGCCGTTTAAACACAGCATGCTGATTCCTCCTTTTAGAGGTGTGCCGGCGGTGGCGAATGTAGAAGGCTTATGTAACCCTAAAGGTTTTGTGATTGTGGATGATTTTCAACGCAGTCCCGCTTTTAATAACATTTATGCAGCTGGGGTGTGCATTGCCATTCCACCGGTTGAAGATACACCGGTTCCAACGGGTACACCTAAAACAGGCTATATGATTGAATCCATGATGACGGCCATTACCGAAAATCTGGTGCATGTTTTGAAAGGTGAACAGCCTACTAAGAAGGGTTCCTGGAATGCGATCTGCTTAGCCGATATGGGTGACACAGGTGCTGCCTTTGTGGCCATTCCTCAAATACCACCACGTAATGTCACCTGGTTTAAAAAGGGTAAGTGGGTACATTATGCAAAAATTGCGTTTGAAAAATACTTTATGCGTAAGATGAAAAAGGGCACCAGTGAACCCATTTATGAGAAGTACACGTTAAAAGCATTGGGCATCGAGCGTTTAAAAGATGATTAAAGCAACCCAATAAAAAAGGCGCTAAAAGCGCCTTTTTTATTGGGTGATTATTTAAATCACTCTACGATTTCAGCGTTGTGATAAATATTCTGCACATCATCCAACTCGTTAAGCATGTCGATGAATTTATCAAACAAAGCCACATCATCGCCTTTTACTTCGGTTGTATTTTGTGGAATGAATTGAATCTCATCCACGTCAAAATCAACTTCACCTAAGGCTTCAGTAATGGCGGTTTTGGCTTTGAAATATTCAGTGTGCGGTGCGAATACAGTGATCTTTCCGTCTTCGCATTCGATGTCCGTTACATCAACATCGGCTTCCATCAGAACTTCTAAAATGGCTTCTTCGTCTTCACCGGCAAACACTAAAATAGCACTGTGATCGAACATATGGCTCACAGCACCCGAGGTACCAATCTTACACTTGGTCTTGGTGAAGGCTTGGCGTACATCGCCAAAGGTACGGTTTGGGTTATCGGTTAAGCAGTCCACGATGACCATGGTGCTACCTGGGCCGTAGCCTTCGTAACGGGCTGTATCAAAGTCTTCACCGCCGCCGCCCTTGGCTTTATCGATGGCCTTGTCAATCACGTGACCAGGCACTTGGTCTTTCTTCGCTCGATCAATCAAGCTGCGAAGGGCCAGGTTACCATCGGGATCAAGACCACCTTTTTTAGCAACGACATAAATTTCACGGCCGTATTTACTGTACACCTTGGCTTTAGCGTCAGATGTTTTGGCCATTGACTCTTTACGGTTTTGGTAGGCGCGACCCATATTTATACCTAAATTTAATGTTGTAAATAAGGCAAATTGTACTGGCTTTAAGGCGTTCTATAAAGGGGGGAGGTTTAAATAGTCGCAATGGCAAAGCTGTCTGTGGCTAGGCTGAGATAACAAGAGGCTATCTCAGCAGGTTTGGGCCAATAGGGAATGCATTGGCCCATACTTTTCTATTTTGATGCTTTTGCAAAGCGTAGGTAAGGCAGTTTGATGTCAATGTCGCCAAACTCTTCTTTTGCTTGTTCATCATTTAAACCTAACGCCACAATGACATCTTGACCTGGTACCCAGTCAGCAGGTGTTGCGATTGGCGCACCGTCTGTCATTTGGATGGCATCCAAAGCACGTAAAATTTCTGCAAAATTACGGCCTACCGACATAGGGTAAGACATGGTTAGGCGTACTTTTTTATCAGGGCCAATAATGAACACAGTACGAACCGTTGAGCTATTGGCTGGTGTACGGTTTTCCGTTAAGTAAGCGCCAGCTGGTAGCATGTCGTACAGTTTTGATACTTCTAAAGATGTATCGTCAATGATTGGAAAATCAGCTGGGGCACCTGAGAACGCTTCGATATCGCGCTTCCACTTCATATGTTCCTCAACACTGTCTACTGACACACCCATAACCTTTGTATTGCGTTTAACAAATTCAGGTACAAGTTGGGCAACGGCACCAAATTCTGTTGTGCAAACGGGGGTGAAGTCTTTTGGGTGTGAAAAGAGAATGGCATAGCTGTCGCCAATCCAGTCGTGCAGAGTGATAGAGCCATCGGTAGAATCGACAGTGAAGTTTGGTGCAATGTCATCGATACGAATAGACATACTATTTTCCTTCTTTGTTATGGGTTTGGTTGTATTGTTAGTGCCAACGTTTAGTTAGCTTGGTATTTTTTTTCATTGAAAGGGTCAATTAATTAAGCTTTTTTAAACCACTAATGGGGACTTTTAAATAGACCGTTTTATTATCTTCTGCTTTAGGGAAATGCCCCGCACGCATATTGACCTGCAGCGAAGGAAAGATCAGACGAGGCATGCCCAATGTTTTATCACGGGCTTCGCGTAAGGCAACAAACTCGTCTTCAGTTGTGCCTGACTTTACATGTATATTGCTGTCTAAATGCTGCTGTACGGAACTTATAAATGCCAGCTTGCGATCATTAGGTTGGTAGTCATGACACATATACAAGCGTGTTTCACCGGGTAAAGCTAAGATGCGTTGTATGGAGCGATAAAGAGTACGCGCATCACCACCCGGAAAATCCGCTCTGGCCGAACCTGAGTCAGGCATAAATAAGGTGTCACCCACAAAGGCCGCATCGCCAATTAAATGGGTTGTGCATGCAGGAGTATGCCCAGGTGTATGCAATGCTACGCCGTGAAGACTGCCGATTTGGTATTCGTCATTGTCATCAAATAACATATCAAATTGACTGCCGTCACGCTTAAATTCAGTACCATCATTAAATAATTTTCCAAACACATCTTGCACGACCATTATATTTTTTCCGATCGCAATTTTGCCGCCTAACACACTTTGTAAATATGGCGCAGCAGAAAGGTGGTCGGCGTGAACATGGGTTTCTATGTGCAACACAACATCTAATTGTTTTTCTTTGACGCAGTTGATGATTAAGTCAGCGCTTGTGTAGCTGACTTCGCCAGAGGCGTAATCAAAATCAAGGACTGAATCAATAATGGCGCAGGCAGATGATTGTGGATCTTTTACAATGTAAGAAAAAGTATGGGTGTCACTGTGATAAAACGGAAAAACGTCAGGCTTGTTCATGACGAGCCTCCTTTAAATTCGATATTTTTTAATTCAATACACGTATGTTGCAATAGGTGAGCCAACAACCTATTTACTGTAACTCCTTGTTTTTATTGTGTTTCTTACTTCTCGATATTGACTATCTTGACTCGAAAGGCAAATCTGTCATAGTTTTTGTCAAATATGACAAATGGCAACCCAATGAATAAAATCAAACAACTCGGTCAGATGCTCAATGGGTATGAATCACCGGCTATTTTGGTCAGTAAAGATTATGAAATCATAGCCACCAATAAAAATTATGAAGATCAGTTCGGTGAAGTTGATATTGCATCTAAACCAACCTGTTTTGCTGTGTCTCATGGTTATGATAAGCCGTGCGACCAAGCAGGGGAGGATTGTCCTTTGCGTGCGGCTAGCGCCTCAGGAAAAAAAGAGAAAGTCCTGCATATTCACCAAACCCCAAATGGGCGTGAGCATGTAGATGTAGAAATGATCCCTATTTTTGATGATGAACAGAACCTTAGCTTTTTCATCGAACTATTAACCCCGGTCCCTTTAGCAAGTGGTGCGTCTGAAAATAAAAAAATAGTCGGTAATAGCCGCGCCTTTAAACAGTTGCTTGGTACGGCGAATCGAGTTGCTAAAACCGATGTGGATGTTTTACTGCTAGGTGAGTCAGGTACAGGTAAGGAATTAATTAGTAATCTCATTCATATGAGAAGTGGGCGTAATAAAAAACCGTTTGTTACCTTAGAGTGTTCTGGGTTAAGTGAAACGCTCATTGAAAGTGAATTGTTTGGGCATAAAAAAGGCGCATTTACTGGCGCACATAATGACAAAAAAGGCATTGTGGAGCACGCAGATAAAGGCACGTTATTTTTAGATGAGATTGGTGATGTATCATTAGATACCCAGGTTAAATTGCTCAGACTCATTGAATCAAAAACGTTCAGGCGTGTTGGTGAAAGCGAAATGCGAACCACGGATTTCAGGCTCATCTGTGCTACCCATAGAAATTTAGAAGAAATGGTCAAAGCAGGTACTTTTCGTTTAGATTTGTACCACCGTATTAACGTGTTTCCCATATATATACCGTCTTTGTCAGAGCGGTTAGATGATTTACCTGACTTGGTTGAGCATATGCTACAAGCCTCAGGTAATCATTTTCACATTACCGCCAGTGCCATCGAAGTATTAGCTCGACATCGGTTTTCAGGGAACATACGTGAACTTAGAAATATTATTACCCGAGCACAGGTGTTATGTGACACCAATGTGTTAGATGAGAAGGTTATCCAAGATGCTCTGTCACTGGGCAGCCATGTATCACAAGCATTGGCCGCTCAATCCAATGACGCTCAATTTAATGGCGTTCAATCAGATGATACAGGCTCCAATACAGATATGACGCTACAAGAATTAGAGTCGAGCTATTGGCAAAATCTTGTGGAAAAATATGGTAATGATAAAGAAAAAATCGCTGAAAAAGCGGGTGTCAGTTTACGCACGCTTTACCGAAAATTAGAAAAATAAACACAGGCTAAGTTCAGACGCTGTCTAAGCAGGCCTCAATGGCCTCATTCACGGTATTCAAATAATTAGGTTGTTCATGGGTTAATAAGACCAGCATTCTAGCGTTAACCCATGGCAAAATATTGTGCCAGATTCTGGTGGCCATCTGATCATCAATACCGTTAAAAGGCTCATCTAATATTGCCAGTTCTGGGTTGCGTAATAGCAGTCGAGCTAAACCAATCCGCCTAGCTTGACCACCAGAAACCTTACCTCCGCCTTCGCCAAGCCATGCATTTAAGCCTTCAGGTAGAGCATTAGCCCAATCAAATAACTCAACCATTTTAAGTACAGACCATATCTCTTGTTCTGATATGGTTTGGATACCCAGTGCTAAGTTATATCCTAGCGTACCTGCTAATATAGTGTTGTCTTGCTCAAGATAACAAACTGCTGAATACCAATCATCGCTGTTAATTAGATTTAATGGGATATCTGCGTTAACGGTAATAGCGTTATTTTGATTGGTTGATTCTGTGCCTATTAATAATTTAGCGATAGTGGATTTGCCAGATCCGGAGCGACCTTGAATATTCAGTAACTGCTTGTCCGACAATGTAAATGAAATGGTTTTATCATGGCTAATGGGAACTCTGGGGTTCTGGCGAATATTAACGTCAATTTTATTTAGGCTATCTAGCGTGGTTGTATGCTCTTGTATATTGGATGCATGGGTTAAATCAGCTAATCGATTGGCGCAATAACGGGTTCTCCCCCAGGTGCCAAATTGTGTGGGAGTATTTTGAAGCACTTCTGAAACCCCCAATATTAACATCACTAACATAATGGCAATGGGGCCTTCAATTAAGTTCGCATTTACGGCGTGTAGGCCAATATAAATAATCACAGCCATGGTCACCGCTAAAATAAGATCTAGAAATAGCTGTATGTTTGCAATGTTCGAATTAAGTGTTTGTTGTATGTTATAGAATGTCTTTAAACGGGTTGAGATTTTATTTTCATGTTGCTGCATTAGACCCATAGACTGCAATTCAAAGCCACCTTGCAGATGTTCAATAATATGGGCTCGGCATTCATTAAGTAGACCAGCGGTTAACATGCCGTATTGTTTGGTTTTTAAGATGGTAAAGCGAATGCTGCAAACAACGCATAAAAGTAAAAACGCACCTAATAAAATAGCCAGGTCAAACCAAAAAAAACTCATAAAAAAAGTAAGAGTGATTACCAATAACCCGGCGACAATCGGAGGAATAATATAACTTAATAACACGCTGTCTAGGGCATCTAAATCTGCTGTTAACTTTCCCAGCCATTCGCTGTCGTTGGTTGCACGCAATTGATTGATTGGCAGGGTCGATAAACCTTTAAATAATGTGAGCCTATAAACAGAAATTAGCCTTAGGATTGAATCGTGGTTATATATTCTTTCTGCATATCGGCCCACGGTTCGACTAAGTGCAAAGAAACGAATGCCTGACCCAGGCATATACATATCAAATAACACAATCACACCAGCACTAACCGCTATGCCTGTAATGGCTGTTGCAGTGATAAACCAGCCTGACAACATAAGTAAAGCCACACCAGAAAGTGCAGAGATAAAGGCTAAAAAAATACCTATATAAAGTCTGCTACCAAGAGAGCGAATAATTAGATCGAACCAATACTTCATCGCTTACCCTGCTGTACTGAGTTTAGATTAAGGTGAGTATCGCTCATTTTAACTAACAGCGGATCATGACTTGCTATGACTAAAATGCATGTGGATTTGAGTGTTTTAAGCGCATCAACAATATAGCGTTTACTTTTTAAATCTAATTGAGCGGTGGGCTCGTCAAATAAAATAATAGGTGTGGGGTTGAGCAGTACTCTGGTAAACGCAAGGCGTTGCATTTGCCCGCCTGATAACCCCTTCCCGTGCTCGCCAATTATGGTATCAAGGCCTTGGTGATTGATATCAAGTTCTTCCGATAAACCCATCTTATCAAGGGCATGCATCATGTCAGTGTTTGACGCATTAGGGGCTAGAGCGATCAGGTTTTCATATACGGTGTCATTTTTAATCCAAGTACGCTGAGGCAAGTAAGCAATTGGGTTGCCCGATGCTGGTGTAATATGAATCTCACCCTGTACCGCAGGAATGAATTTCGCAAGGGTGTTGAGCAGTGTGGTTTTACCAGAGCCAGAATCACCAGTGATGACTAGTAATTCGCCTGTTTTTAATTCTAAGTTTGGTATTTGAATTAATTGTTTTTCATAGCCAATCATTAAGTTTGAAAACTGAAGATGAACGGTTGAATCTTGATGCTCTGTGCTTGAAATGGGTGGGCGGCCATAGGGAGCCGTTAACGGCGCTATAGTGTTGGAAATATTGGAGTCGATGACTAATGATTCAACAAGGTTGTTCGCCGCCCCGAGTGCGGATGCTCTATCGTGATAAAACTGTGAAAGATTGCGTAACGGCTGAAAAAACTCCGGCGCCAAGATTAATATGGTTAATCCAGAGAACAAAGTGAGGCTATCAGCTGGCCCCCAGGTGATGGCACCATATAATGAAAAACCAATATAAATTGCCAAGGTTGCAATGGCCACGCTGGTAAAAAACTCTAAGACAGTCGAAGATAAAAAAGCCAGTTTTAAGGTTTTCATTACGACATTTCTATAACGATCACTATTGTCTTTCACTTCTTCAAACACAGATTGACGAGCACCCAATCGTATGATGTTTGAAAGATTTGAGACGCGATCTAAAAAGTGCCCAGCTAAGCGCTGTCTTATTGTTGAATATTTTTGATTTAATCTTTCCGCACCCATCCCCACTAGAATCATGAACAACGGAATCAATGGTGCCGACATAATGAGCACAATCGCGCAAAGCCAATTAAGCATTGCGATAACAATCAAAATGAGTAGGGGGCTAATAATAGCCAATGCTTGCTGTGGCCAGTATCGCGAGAAGTAACCGTCCATGGCTTCAATTTCTTCAATAAACTGTGAAGCAAATGCCCCTGTTGAGGTGTTTTTTAAATAGACGGGACTAGATGAACGCCACTGCGCCAGCATTGTGTTTCGAATATTTTGTCTAATATTCAGGCTGGCTTTTTGGGAGAATGACGTTTGCACGCGAGTGAGAAGGCTTTTTCCGATCAAACAACCTATGAGCACAATCAATAACGTAATGTGATCAGTAATAGGCTGTTCATTGATGATAGTTTTCTGTGCAATCAATACAAAACAGACCCACTGAGTGATCATCAAAACAGTGGATAGCGAACCGGCTAGTACAGCCAATCTTAAGGGCATGCGCTCTTGTTTGATATACTGCTTTAAAAACTGGGCACCTGTAAATGCATGCTCATTAACAGGTGCGTTTTTAGGTTCAGTATTAATATGAGCCTGTGTTTTTTTGTTATTGATTGCCGGCATTAAATTAGTGGTAACCGCCTTCTTTTACTTTTCCGCGGAATACCCAATATGTCCAGCTTGTATAACCAAGAATAATCGGGATAACAAATAAGAAGCCCAGCAATAAGAATAACTGCGAATTGTAAGCGGATGCTGCATCCCAAATGGTAAACTTCGGCGGCACAATATAAGGCCATTTACTTGCGATTAAGGCCAGGTAACTAAACAAGAAAATCCCCATAGTGGCGACAAATGGCATACCTTCTTGTTTCTTTTGTACTGAACGAATCACAACAAATGCGCAGTAAGCGACCAATGCAGGTAAGACCCAGATAATACTGATATTTTCAAACCAACGATTTTTCACAGTCTCATCAATAAACGGCGTGTAAATAGACACAATAACAAACACAGCAAGCAGAGCACCTAGCAGTCTAGGGGTGATTTTATAGGCCCATTCTTGTAGCTCACCTTCCGTTTTTAGAATTAACCATGTGCTGCCCAATAATGCATAACCGGCCACTAAGCCCAATCCAGTGATCACAGTAAAAGGGGTTAACCAATCCAGTGCGCCACCAGAGTAAACAAACCCTTCTGTTTCAAAGCCTTGAATATACGCACCCACGACCGCGCCTTGTGCAAATGATGCCACGGTAGAGCCAACGGCAAATGACCAGCTCCACAAGTGCTTTGATTTATTGGCTTTGAATCTAAATTCAAAAGCAATGCCTCTAAAAATGAGGCCAGCAAGTAATAGAAAAACACCAATATACAAGGCAGGTAAAAACACAGAATACACTAAAGGAAACGCTGCCAGTAAACCGGCCCCGCCTAACACCAGCCATGTTTCGTTGCCATCCCAAATAGGCGCAACAGAGTTCATCATGGTGTCTCTGGCTTTTTCATTGGGTGCAAAGGGAAATAAAATGCCCTGACCCAAATCAAAGCCATCCATCAATACATACATCATTAAGCCAAAGCCAATAAGACCAGCCCAAATTATGGTTAAATCAAATGTTTGTTCCATGATTACACTTCCTCATCAATGGCAGCGTGAGCAGCAGAAAACGGTCTTGTAGGGCGTTCGATTTCGTCCATCTCGTGTGGTGCGTTTGCTTTTTCTAAGCCCCCTCTAAATACTTTCAATAGATAATAAATACCCGCACTGAATACTAATGAGTAAACAACGATGTAACCAATTAAAGTAAATAAAGCCATACCACCTGTTAGTGAAGGCGTGAGTCCTTGAGCATGGGTCATTTGTCCGTATATTAACCATGGAGCACGTCCCGTCTCAGTGACGACCCAGCCAGCCAGTACGGCTATGAAGGGTGAAAGACTCATTAGGCGTAAACCATTTAAAAATAACGGCGTTTGATGGTAGCGACCACCAGGCCTCAATACTAACCCCCATAAAGCAAAAACAATCATTAATAGCCCTAGGCCAACCATGATGCGGAAACTCCAAAACACCACAAAGACAGGGGGTTGTTCTTCAACAGCCACTTCTTTTAACCCAGGGACTTCACCATCCCAGTCATGGGTTAATATCAGGCTCGCTAATTTAGGAATCGCAATTTCAAAGTGATTGGTTTGCGCTTCTTGATCAGGAATTGCAAATAAGAGTAAGGGAACCCCTGTTTGTGTTTCCCAGTTTCCTTCCATGGCAGCCACTTTTGTTGGCTGGTGCTTAAGGGTATTCAAGCCATGGTAGTCGCCCACAATTGTTTGCGCTGGTGCCAATATTAATAAAAACCAAAGGGATACAGACAGAGCTTTACGGTTTGCTTCAAGCTCACGTTTTTGCAAAATAAACCAAGCGCTGACACCTGCTACAACTAAAGCAGCGGTTAAGAACGAAGCAAGGCCCATGTGCATAAAACGGTAACCAAACGATGCGGTGAATAAGGCATCTGTCCAAGAGCGAACCACATACATGCCGTTGATCATCTCTAGGCCATCAGGTGTTTGCATCAATGAGTTAGCAGCCAGTATCCAAAAAGAGGAAATAAAGGTTCCGGTGGCCACCATGATGGCAGCAAATAAATGCACCCCTTGAGGTACTTTATCTCGGCCAAATAATAAAACCCCTAAAAATGAAGCCTCTAAAAAGAAAGCCGTCAGCACTTCATAACTGAGTACCGGGCCAAGAAAGTTTGCCGTGGCATAGGAGAAGTTGCTCCAGTTGGTACCAAATTGAAACGACATAACAATGCCGGAAACAACGCCAATACCAAACACAACAGCAAACACTTGAATCCAGAACTTTGAGAGTTTTAACCATACAGGGTTACCCGTCTTGAAGTGCAGGGCTTCAAAGCCCGCAATGGTACTGGCCAGCCCGATTGTGAAAACGGGAAAGATTGCATGAAAGCAAACGACAAAGGCGAATTGTATTCTAGAGAGTATGAGCGGATCTAATTCCATAGCGGTGCCTGTTCATATTTAGGTGGTTATTCGTGTGATGGCATAGCAATGCATAAAGCGCTCCAGTTTTTTAAAGTGAAGGTATTCATATTATTTTTGCTGAACACAGTGAGGCGCTTATTGAGATAAGACAACGATAATCAATAAATATTCATATTTATCAAGGGTTTAGGTGTTTCTTTAGGCGGTTGTAGCGATTAAGGTGTTAAGTGTTTTTAGTTTTTTCATAACAATATATCGGTGAATGCTGCTGACAATATAGGGGAGTAAGATAGGAATACAGAGAATGGTTATCTAAAAATGTCAGATATGGCAGATGTTAGTGTCATATTTGACAGGATTTGGGTTTTCTAGCACGACGCTCTGGCTCTTTGCTTTACAGATTGCGTAGGGGGTTAACTTTATAATATGAGGCGCAAGGTCTATTTAGCCTCATATTATGTTGGCCCGTGGCGGGCCTTGCGGTTTGATTGTGGGTGTTTTAATTAGTCGATACTGTAATAAGGCAAACTGGCGTTTAGTTTTGTGGGTCTTGCGTAACAGGTGGTTTTTTCGATTGATACAGGTGAGCCGCTTGATGTAGTGGTTTCAGTGGTAATAACAGGGTAAGTATTGTCGCCGCATTGCGCTTCATTCGCGCTACCAAAATAAAGTATGCCATCTTGTATATTTGCAAGATCAAATTTAATCGCATTCTCATCGCGATCATAAGTCAAATTGATTTGATATGCCTCAGGCCCTTCTGTTGTATTAACTTTCTCAGCTAAAACTTCAAAACGTCCCATCGACTCTTTTAATTCATACGTACCGTCGTCATTCTGAACGGAAATTAATTCTTTAAAATTATTGCCGCTAAATTCATAAATGATATCTGAGGTTTTGTTACTCTGTGAATCAGTGAATGCTGCTGATTGCCAAGTGCCTTGAAGAACGGTTGAGTCTTCCTCTTCTGTGGTACACCCAAATAGGCAAAGAGGAGAGAGTAAGAAAAGCGCTTTAATAAGTTTCATGATACTGCTGCCAATAAAAAAGCCCATTGTAACCTAATGGGCTTTTGAAAAAAGCGAACGCACTTCAATAACCCGTAATGAAATGTAAAGCCGCGTTCGTGTTTAACCCGGAGGCCATTGCAGCGTGCGCCCACCAATCACATGGTAGTGCAGGTGAAATACACTCTGGCATGCCCCTTCACCATTATTTACCACCAAGCGAAAGGCTTCGCCAATGCCCGCATCTTCAGCCACTTGATTAGCCACTAGGTTCAAATGCCCGAGCAAGCTTTTATCCGCCTCGCTGGCATCGCACAATCGGGGGATTGGCTTTTTAGGAATCACTAAAATATGCACCGGTGCACAAGGGTTAATATCCTTAAACGCTAAACACAGCTCGTCTTCGTAAACGATGTCCGCGGGAATCTCTTTGTCGATGATCTTACTAAAGATCGTCGGATCACTGGGCATAGGCTTTTGCATCGTGCTACTCCTTATAAAGGTTATTTTGCTTTCGATAAATTATCGCGCAGGCTGGCCATGTCTCTTAATCGATTAAACCAAAAGGGTGCGCCAAGTGAGATCAATATACTGCTAAATATAATCCCTAGCCAATGGCCTATGGTTGCAATGTTTAATGAGAAATAATACTGCGGCCACTGCTCTGGCGTGATTTCAAACATTAAAGCGCTCAACTGAGGTTGTATTTGAGTCTCGATGGTTTCACTGGGCGGCTCGATACTTAACTGTTGCGATAGGGTGTTGGCCTGTTGACGGAACGCGCTATCATGATTGAGCTGATTTAATAAAGTGAAGCAATTAAGTTGAAATATAAAGCTGATCACAAAAGCGAGAATGATACTGATTTGATGCATCCATTGTTTGAAGCGCTGACTCATGATGACTTCAAGGGTTTCAAAGTGATCCATGATTTTTTGTTTTAGCTGCTCCTTTTCTTCAAGGCTAACATCCTTGGTATTGCCAATGAGCGTGATTAAGTCTTGCTGGCCAATGTTGGTTAATTTTAGTTTATTACCTGCAATATTCAGTGGTAACGCCGTGGCATAAAGTGTACTGGGAAAGCGTTGATCAATGTGATCAAGAATGGATTGTGTCACCTTGTGTTCAACAAAATCCATGTTCTGAAAAAACTGAGTGATGACGGTTTTTAAGTTTTTAAACCGCAAATTTAAAGTCGCTTGGGCACCTTGTACCAAGGCCGTCACCAGTAAGCTAAACAATAACATGATGGCAATAAAGCCAATGAGAATGCCCAATATATCCATTAACATGACAGGATTTCCTTATAACATTTAATGGCGGGAAGTATGCCAGTGTCAGCCTTAGGGCACTAGTGATTACTCACACAGAAATAAGCGCTTGTCCTGCTGGGTCAATCATCTGTGCAAGATGAGCCTTGTTATGGCTGGGTTGCCACATTAGTATTCTTACTCCAATGGGTACAGAGTAACGATTTATGCCAGTTAACGGTGCTGATGCAAACCATAAACCCAGTGTCGCGGTCATTGGCGCAGGCTTAGCAGGCTTATCAGCGGCATGGTTATTAAGCAAACAATATGACGTCACATTATATGAGCGTCATAATAAAGCTGGCATGGGCGTCTTTACTTCTGATTATGCGTCAAACGGTATTAACACCCGCATCGACATTCCACTGCGTATTTTTACCCCCAGTTATTACCCCAGTTTATTTGCCTTGTATCAACACTTAGGCATTGAAATGGAAGCCAGTGATCATGCTTCTGCATTTCAATATTTATTACCAAACAACTCAATCAAAGCATTTTTTCAATATAAAAATATTCGATGGCTTAATTTTAAATTCTCCGTGTTAGCCCCCAATAGTGTGAACAAAAACGGCTTGGCTTTAACCATCGCACAGTATCGTTTTTTTAAAGCCATTCACCAAGATATAAAAAATCATCGTGACCTATCGGCAATGACGTTTGCTGATTATTTAAAAACGAAATCATTTAACGCGCATTTTATAGAACAACTATTACTGCCGGCCTTGGCCGTGACACTAACCTGTGATTTTGAGTCGGTCAGACAATACCCAGCGGATCTGATTTTAGAGTATCTAACTTGCGGCGTAATGAAAGAAGGCATTGTGCGCGCAAAGCTGGGGGTAGATGGCATCGTGCCTAAACTTACCCAAGGCTATAAAGTAAACTGTGGTCACGAAGTACTGGGTATTCACACAAGCGACCTTGCATCAGGTAAAAGCTCGCTTATGTTAAGTATTGAAAAGCGAGCATTAGGAGAGGTATTTCAAGCCCGTTTTGATCACGTGATTGTAGCCAGCCAAGCGGATATTGCTGCGAATATTTTATCTGCCAGTGACGGTGCGTTTGAGCAACAAGCGCAACTGCTAAAACGCATACCCATGGAAACATCGCGCATGGTGCTGCACACCGACAAGAGCTTAGTCAGTAATGCTAAACATACGAGTCCGGTGAGTTATTTATTAAGTGACAATGAATCACGTGCCGCCACCACGGTGGATTTAACCAAGGCATTCAGTACTTATAAGCATCAGCAGCCCGTATTTCAAACATGGCATCCTATTAAGCAACCTAAAGCCGATGCTGTGATTGCGCAGGCCGATTTTTCTCGCCCGCTTGTCACTCTTGATAGTCGTAAGGCAGTGGCCAAATTACAGCACTTGAATGTACACGGCCCCATCAAAATTTGTGGCTCTTATATGGCTAATCGCTTCCCCTTGCTTGATGCCGCGGTGGAATCCAGTGTGGCGATGGCACGTCAAATGGGTGTGACGATTCCGTGGGAATCAGTTAGTGCCTGTGAAAAAACATCCTGATGACAGCGCATAGCAAACATGAGTGGCCCTGTGATCTGGGTAATGAGTTTCATGACCTGCAAGAGCT
>NYTP01000072.1 GCA_002683575.1 Bermanella sp. | reverse complement strand
TGAGCAGTGGGCTAAAGAGCGCGGCTTACCGGTATTGGCCTATATCACAGATTATGAAACCAGTGCAGTAGACTTTATTGGTAAAGACAGTAATTACAAAGAAGAGCTATTGTTAGCACCGGCTTATGCGGTACCTAAAATGTTAGCCCGTCATAATATGTCGCTGCAAGATTTTGATTTTTATGAGATCCATGAAGCGTTTGCAGCACAAGTATTAGCCACACTTAAAGCTTGGAACACCCCTGAGTTTTGCCAAGAGCGTCTAGGGCTGGAACAGGTATTGGGTGAAATTGATTTTACTAAGCTGAATGTTAATGGCAGCTCATTAGCCACTGGCCATCCTTTTGCCGCAACAGGTGGTCGTATTGTGGGGAACCTGGCTAAATTATTAAATGAAAAAGGCTCTGGTAAGGGATTGATCTCCATTTGTGCTGCAGGTGGGCAAGGCGTTGTGGCCATGCTAGAGCGGTAATTTATTCTTTAGTGATGTTGACTGAAAAAATGGGCCTCCTGGCCCATTTTTTTACGTATTGGTTCGTTAATTAATGATGAGGAGTCGTTATTTTTAGTACTAAGCGGTTTAATAATAAGTAAATAGGAATGGCCAATAGCGCGATGAGGACGCTAATGGCGCCAAATAAATCAGGCGCCTTCATTAAGACTGTCATCAGTGACTCTTGATAATAAAAAAACCACTGATGATTATCTGGAAATACCCATTCGTGCAGGGCATAAAATACCGTTACCGGGCCAATGATCATAATAATAATGCTGCTCACTATACTGACACTGATTATTCCTAGAGCTTGTTGTTTTAAACTGGGCAGCTTGGTCTTTTGATGTTTAAACACCATGATTAAAATCAGGGTTAATAAAATGGTAAACGCCGAAACCCAATAAAATGTATTGATAAGATGCGCCACATCTTGAAGGTGAATGACCTCTGCCTTACGTAGAAGTGTCGCGATGGTTTTACCTTCAGGGTCCTTATAGGTAATACGAGATAAGCCGTGACCATTGTTATGAATGGCATCCACAATCTGTGCAAATAAACGCACGTGTTCAGTTTTATCGGTGAGCTCGAATTGATTACGGTAACGGTTTTGCGGGCCGTAGTGATCAATATGCTGACCAATATTCATACTCCAATGTAATGCAGGGTAGGCAAAGTTTACCTGAGCCCATAAAACCCAGCTTATAAAGAGTGAGCAAATTAAAAGGCACAAGCTGAACAATGCTGTATTTATTTTTTTTATGGCGTTATGACGTGACAACATAATCGATTTCTAGTGTGAATAAGGGGGTTAGCTTTACGGGTTTGCCACGTAAGGTCAAGGGGCGTCGGCTTTCAATTTTATACCGTTATCTATGTTTACTGTATTTTAATCAAAATTTGTTGCCAAGTGGGGTGAGGTTGGTTTTCGGTGAAGTGTGAACCACCCGTTAAAACCTTTACAAATGAGCTGAAAGGCTTGTCATACAAGGGTTCTCAGGTTAGTGTGTGCCCTGTTTTTAGCCTTTGTATTTGAGCAGTTTATGGAACAAAAAAAATTCACCGCCACAGGCATCTTACGTATTTTTAATGCCACAGGTTATTCGTTTCAAGGTATCAAGCGCGCTTGGCGCACCGAAGCTGCGGTCAGACAAGAATTTCTATTGGCATTAGTGCTTGTGCCGGTGGCATTTTGTATTGCACAAAGCATCACCCAACTAGCCATTATGCTGATGAGCTTATTTATTGTGGTCATTACCGAATTGCTCAATACCTCAATTGAATATGTTGTGGACCGTATTGGCAGTGAACGCCACGACCTATCCGGTGCAGCAAAAGATATTGCCAGCGCCGCGGTATTTTTTAGCTTGGCGCAAGTTGTATGTGTATGGGGCAGTATAATTGTGTTTAATCTGGGTTTGTTTTCATTGCCGCTTTTTTAAGCGCCATCTTCATTTTTAGGTTTTAGGGAGAAAAGCCATGTTGATGGTCATTAAAATGAGTTTGATCCTAGGCACCTTGCTGGGCATTACCCATCAATGGTCTGCCATATTAGAAAATGGCTCATTGAATTGGCTCGCTTGGTTAATCAGTTATGTTTTATGTTTTGTGGTTTTTTACTTTTGGGATAAACACAACAAAAAGCATATTGATACCGAACCGGTTGATGCTCCATTAGGCAGTGTGTCCGCAGCACAATTGGATGCCTTGTATAAACAATCCATTATTGTTGAGCGAAATGCCCATAAAGCCAATGCGGTATTTACCCAGCAACTCAATTATGTACGTAAACTTTTACATAAAACTCAGAGTCTTGCACCGGGCGATGATTTTGAGCAGGTACACGCTAACCTGGTTCAGGAACTAACGGTACTCGAGCATCACATTGAGCGTCTATTAGAAGAGATGAATAAAAACGTGAAGCTGGGCGAAAAACTGCAACAAAGTGTGGCCAATATTGACCCTGAAATTGGTGTGTTTTAACTGAGTAACTATCGTTACTCAGTTTGCTTCTTTTGATTCTCCATATCCAGTTTATGCATGGCCGCAGCGGTCACATCATATAAAATCAAACAAATATGCTCTGTTTCACCCGATGTATTATTCAATGGAATAATCGTAGAGTTCTGATACATAAAGTCCGCACGCCCTGTAATAGGGTAATTATTTTTAAACTTAAACAGGAAGGGCCTTTGCTCGCTGATGGTAAATGCCCGAGTGTTTAATAAAAAAACCGACTCGGCTTTTTTCTTGAACCACTCACTGTCAATTTCACTAAATAATGTAAATAAGTTTTGTCCCTTTGCTTGGTCTGGGCGAATGCCGCTATGGTTCTCCATAAAGCCATTCCATAGTTTGATCGTATATTGACGATCTAACACCACTAAACCTGCGTCTATGGTCTGTAGAATATCCATAAACCAATGGAACTCGGTCATCTCATTGTCATTGTTATCCATATTAATCATCCAATAAAAAACTGATTAAACGGTTCATGTGCAGCACGCTTTCTTCGGTGAATAATAAAAGTAAATCGCAGTTAATATTATGGTCTTCAATGGTGTAATTAATCTCAATGGCCATGGTGCGTTGCCATGCGTTTTTCTTTTCGCTTAATAAATCGGAAATAGAGCAATGCTGACCCAATACCACAGGGTGGCTTTGACTGAAGTCGATATCCAATTGCCCGCCAATGCCTTGAATGCAGGCACCATTTAATACGTTGGCCACGTCCATGAGCATTTCAAGTTCTTCGTGTTTATCAAGGTTGCCAGGGTAATCCAATAACTTGGCAATATCTGTGAAGCTTGCGTCATTGAAGATCAGTAAGGCTTCGCCAGCAATGCCAGCACCAATGAATCCTTGGCAAACGGCACTGACCGTAGCGTTACCCTCCAGGGATTTAAGGGTCATCTTAAATTCGTTAATTTCAATAATATTCACGTTTGGGATGGGCAGTACGACATACACACCCAATAAGCGGGCAAGACGATCAGCGGCCTGACCCATAGCGACGTTGGTGATTTCTTGATAACAGTCACGTTCATCTTCACTTAGGGCGATTTGTTCATTCATTAGGGGCCTCCCCAATGATGCCATATTCGGTTAGCACCGCTGCGATACGTGCCTGATCCACGGGTTTTTTGATGAAGTCGATGGCGCCGAGTTTTTTTACACGCTCTTGAGCTTCGGGCTGAATATCCCCAGAAACCACTAAAACCATTATGGGTAGATCATCTTTGCGGATGGCTTCTAATGTCTCGTAGCCATCCATCACGGGCATGGTTAAATCCAGAAACATCACTTCAAATTCATTGGCTTTAATGAACTCAATGGCTTCTTCGCCATGTTTAGCAAAGGTGACGTCTACCGGCCAGTGATCGGGGAGGGCGCGGGCCATTTGTTTTCGCGCCATGTTGGAGTCATCGCAGATTAAAACTTTACTGACCATGGGTGCCTCGAATCGTTACCAATGTATAAAGTTAAGGCGGCGTTTGTGAATATGGCAAGCTTATAAAGTAATAAGGTGTGTCGGGGGCAGGGAGACGTTCAAGAAACTTAAGATAAGCCTGTTTAAAGAGGATGCTTGGCATGCTCCCACGCGAGTAAGGCTTGTTTAACGGGCACGCCCCAGCGATACCCACTCAAAGCGCCACTTTGCTTGATAACTCGATGGCACGGAATAAGAAACGCCACAGGGTTAGCGCCCACCGCTTGGCCAACGCCACGGGCGCCTTTGGGGTTACCAATTTTATGGGCAAGCTCTTTATAGCTTACTGTTTGCCCTGCCTGTGTGCCTAACAAGGCACGCCAGACCTGCACCTGAAAATTGGTGCCTGCTAGGCTCAATGTGATGGGTTCTGGTCTTAAAAAAGGATCGTGTCCCAGCATTTGATGATCGTCGCTCGGGGTTAGCTGTGCTTTGGGGTAGCGCTGCTGTAGGTCCTGTAAAACAGCGTGGCTGTTTTTATGGAAACCTAGGTAAAAGATGCCGCGTGCGCTTGTTATGACCAGTAGGCGACCAAATACGCTCTCTTGATAGCCATACTGTAACTTAAGAGCCTCACCTTGTGATTTGAACTCACCAGGGGACATGGCCTCGATTTGCACAAATGCATCATGTAATCGCGAAGGGCTGCTCAAACCCAGTGCTTCACTGGTGTGGAGAAGGCTTTGCTGCATGAGCGGTTGGCTGGCATGCTGCACTAGCAAGCTTTGTTGGAACTGTTTAGGTGAAACCCCTACATAATGTTTAAAGGTTTTTTGAAAGTGACTGGTGCTTAAACAATAGGATTTTGCCAAGGCCTCAAGGTCATTACCCAAGGAAGGCTGCTGAATCAGTCTATGAATACAATCTTGGCAAATATCAAAAGGGGTCATGATTACTTTAGATGACATAAAAACGCCCAGCTTACTGGGCGTTTTTTGCTTTGAACAGCTGAATCATGTGATTGGATCTAATCTGGCTTAGCTGTGCAAGGGGTTGCCTATTGAGACGCGTCCAGCTCGTTAATGGTATTCATCATATCTGCGTGAATGCGATCCATTAATTCTTTGACGTTTTCTTGGCTGCAACCTTTTGTACTGACGGCGGGCAGAACTCGCAGTTTAGCCGTGCCGTTGTCCCAGTTATTCATGTCAAAGCCTTTCAGGTAACTGCTGCAGGCCACAGGTACAATGGGGACACCTGCGTTTATGGCGGTGACAAATGCGCCTTTTTTAAATGGCAGCATGTTTTTGCCTTTGTTGCGTGTGCCTTCTGCAAAAAACCAAATGCTGGTGTTTTTAGCGGTCAAGGCGTCTTTGGTGATGTCCATGGCTTCCATGGCTTTACGCGGGTTACCTCGGTCAATTAGCACATTGCCCGCTAACCAATAAAGTTGGCCAAATAAAGGCACCCATTTTAAGCTTTTTTTACCTACGCTCACGGTACGTTTAGGCACGATGCTGCCCACCACAAATAAGTCCCAGTTACTTTGGTGATTACAAACCACGACACACGGCTGATTGCGGTCAAAATGCTCTAGGCCTTCAACCTGTGTTTTTATGCCGATAATCGGTAAACCAATTTTGCCATATAAATGGGAGCACCAGCGGCTATTGGTGGGGTGAAACGGGCGTAAAATACCGATCAGCAAGCCAAGTGTGCTGGTAAAAACAAAGTGAATGGCAAGTAAGCAAAAGCGTAGGAGGCGAATCATGTGTCTACCTATTAAAAATGAGGTGGCGAGCATACATATGTTTACTGAGATCTTCTATTACTGCGTCATATTTTTCATACACTGTGGCCATTTCAGCCACAATCCGAGGTTTGCGAGGCTGAATATTTATCCCTATAAACAATGCTAACGATTTTGATCGTCTTGACGCTTTATTCCCTAGGCCGTTGAGTGTGAGAATAGACCCATAATAACGATAACAATAGGTAAACCATGTCTGACGAACATCACTTATTTCGCGATTCACTGAACCGCTTCCTAGATCAAAAAGTAGCCCCCTTTTATCAGCAATGGGAAGACGAAGGCATCATCCCGCGTAATGTCTGGCAAGCCATGGGTGACGCTGGCTTTTTATGTGTGGATGTAGATGAAACCTATGGCGGTTGCGGCGGTGACCTGGCCCTGTCGGCCTTAGTGGTGCAAACCCTTTCGGAGCGTGGTTTTGCCGCCCTTGCCAC
>NYTP01000071.1 GCA_002683575.1 Bermanella sp. | reverse complement strand
CCTGTGGCTTCTTTGGCGCTTTGTGTGCTGAAGTGGTTGGATACTGGTTTTTTCACGGTGCTTTTTAATCGCACTTCTTGCAAATATTCTTTTGGAATTTCGCGAATAAACCGTGATGGTGAGTTGAAGGTTTCTTGACCATGTAAACGTCGACTTTCGGCGTAGGTCATGACCAGTTTTTCCATGGCGCGGGTGATGCCCACATAACAAAGACGGCGCTCTTCTTCTAAACGGTTTGGGTCATCGGCAGACATTTTATGAGGGAACAAACCTTCCTCCACACCGGCTAAGAACACCAGCGGGAATTCCAGACCTTTGGCACTGTGCAGGGTCATCATTTGTACGCTGTCTTCAAATTCATCCGCTTGTGAATCACCAGCATCCAGTGCGGCTTGATCAATAAACGCCGCCATGGGTGATGAATAGCTCACCGCCTCTTCACCTTCGGGTGGAATTTCTTGCATGGCCTCAGGGTCAAAGCTTTTTGCTGCGGTAACCAGTTCGTCTAAGTTTTCTAAGCGAGCTTGGGCCTTTTCACCTTTTTCTTTTTGATGATGCTCAATCAAGCCACTGTGTTGGATCACATGATCCACTTGTTCATACAGCTCAATGTTTTGCGTGCTCACTTCCATTTCATCCAGTAATTCTTCAAATTTACTTAATGAAGTCACTGCACGGGCAGTAAGTAATTTTTGACGAATACTTTGCTCCAGTGCTTGCCATAAAGAAGTGCCATGTTCACGGGCGAACGAGCGTAACTGCTGCACGGTTTTCTCGCCAATAGCACGAGCGGGCACATTGATCACACGCTCTAATGCGGCATCATCATGGCGATTGAGCAACAACCGTAAATAGGCCATGGCATTTTTAATTTCTAAACGATCATAGAAGCGTTGGCCACCATAAATTCGATACGGCAAACTGGCACGAATAAAGGCTTCTTCGATTACGCGCGATTGAGCGTTAGAGCGATATAAAATCGCGCAATTTTCGTAACGCTTATCAGGGTTAGCTTTTTTCCAGCTTTCGATTTCATCACAAATAAAGCGCGCTTCATCTTGTTCGTTAAAGGCGCTGTACAATGAAATCAGCTCACCGGGCTCCCCTTCTGTCCAAAGGTTTTTACCAAGACGTGATGGGTTGTTATCAATCACCGCATTGGCCGCATTTAGAATGTTGCTGGTACTGCGATAATTTTGCTCTAACTTAACCTGTTGAGCACCGCTAAAGTCTTTGGTGAACTGCTGGATGTTTTCAATGCGCGCACCACGCCAGCCATAAATGGATTGATCGTCATCCCCCACGGCCATCACCGGCACCACATTGCCAGCCAGCACACGTAACCAGGCATATTGAATGCTATTGGTATCTTGAAACTCGTCCACCAAAATATAACGAAAGCGATTTTGATATTGCGCTAAAACCGCAGGCTGATTTAACCAAAGCTCATGGGCACGCAATAACAGTTCAGCAAAATCCACCATACCAGCGCGCTGACAGGCTTCTTCATAGGCGCCGTAGATGGTGACCATGGTTTGCGCCCACTCATCATTGAATGGTTGTATATGGGCCGCTCTTAAACCTTCGTCTTTTTGTTCGTTGATAAACCATTGAGCTTGTTTTGGCTGGTAGGTATTTTCATCAATATTCATGGCGCGCACGATACGTTTGATTAAACGCAGTTGGTCATCGCTATCGATGACTTGGAAGTTCTCAGGTAAGTTGGCTTGCTTCCAGTGGGTACGCAATAAACGATGAGCCAAAGAGTGAAATGTACCGATCCATAAATGGCGGGGGCTGATGCCGGTCAGCTCTTCCACACGATGGCGCATTTCTTTAGCCGCTTTATTGGTAAAGGTCACGGCTAAAATCGAACCTGGGCTAACATGTTCAATTTGCATAAGCCACGCAATACGATGCACCAGCACGCGAGTTTTGCCCGAGCCTGCTCCCGCTAACACGAGTTGGTGGTTTAACGGTGAAGCTACGGCTTCGCGCTGTTGAGGGTTTAACCCGTCTAAAAGTTCGGTAACGTCCATAACAAGCTGTCTATTAAATGAAGGGGCATTATATCTGAGCGCGGCGCAGCTTGCAGTGATTACTGTCCATCCTTACAGTGAATGGTATTAAGGCTTCTGATAATAAATAACTTTACGCTATACTTGCGCCAAAGCCTGAAGCGAGCCCACAGTGCCTCATCAAAACCCCTTTATTGATCAAATCCGCCAAGCTATTCCACAGATGCGTAAATCTGAAGTGAAGGTAGCCGAGTACGTGCTCAGTAATGTGGATTCCGTTATTCACATGCGCATTGTGGATCTTGCTCAAGAAGCCATGGTGAGCGAACCCACTATTGTGCGTTTTTGTCGCGCGCTGGGCTTAAACGGGTTTCAGGCATTTAAAGTGCGCATGGCACAAAGCAATACGGTACATCATAGTCTTGGGCAGTTTGCTATCGCCGAAGATGACACCAGTTCAGACATCATTAAAAAGATTTTCGATACCAGCATTAATCAAATTATTACCACTCGAAACTTTTTAGATTCCGCTCAAGTAGCTGCCGCCATTGATGCCTTGAATAAATCTAAGCGGGTAGAATTTTATGGCTTTGGGGCATCCGGCGCCGTGGCCATGGATGCTATGCATAAGTTTTTCCGTTTGCAGTTCTCTACTGTGGCTTACTCTGATCCACACATGCAATGTATGTCGGCCGTTACGTTACAAAAAGATGATGTGGTGGTGGCCATCAGTCAAAGTGGTCGTACAAAAGATTTGCTACACGCAATGGAAATGGCCCAGCAACAGGGCGCCCATGTCATTACCCTATCGCCGCCGAATACACCGGTTAGTGGTTTAGCGGATTTGCCCATTCATGTGGACATCAACGAAGACACGGATGTGTTTACTCCCATGACCTCACGTATCGCGCATTTATTGGTAATCGACTGCTTGGCTGTGGGTGTGGCTCAACGTAAAGGCCCGGACTTTATTGAGCATCTGGCTAAGGTTAAAAAGAGCATCAGTTCCCTTCGTCACAGTGAAAAATGATCATAAAACAATCAAAAAAACCATTGTTTATGCTTAGACATGCACACTAGTCCCCTTTTCAGGGCTTAAGTGATTGTTTTTTGAGCCATTTATTGTCATGCTGTCGTCACCTTTATCAATAACAATAAGCCGTCTTAAGACAGGTAATCAAAAGGGTGATCCATGGAAGCAACTGCAGTCATCAAAGATCAGGCCAGTGAAGAGCTGGTAAATTTTGATAAAAAAGGAAACATTGTCGTTAGCAAAAAGAGTGAGGCATCTGCCAAACTGGTTGCTCGACGCGCAATTGAAGCTCACCTTGAGCGCAAAAAAATGCAGCTCGATGATTATTGGGATTTAGAAGACTAATAAAAAAGCCCCTTAAGATTTCTTAAGGGGCTTTTTTGTTTGTAGTCACTTTTCAAATCGAGTTATTTGCCTTGTAGCTGCTCTCGTAAATCAGAGAGCACGGCCGCGCTGTCCGGTTTTTTACCTCGCCACAACTCAAAGCTCACCGCGGCTTGCTCCACCAGCATGCCAAGTCCATCTATGATTTTTGCAACCCCTAGGTTTTGAGCCCAGGTTAAAAATGGGGTGAGTTCGCGACTATACATCATGTCATACACGACTGTGTTTTCACCCACGACACTATCCGGCAGGGGTGGAACCTCGCCACTTAAGCTTGCAGATGTGCCATTGATAATCACATCAAATGGCGCAGCCAAATCGTCAAATGTCTGGGCCTGAATATTACCGAGTGCGCGAAAGCTGTCCGCTAAAGACTGCGCTTTTTCAAACGTGCGATTCACAATGACAATTTGCTCTGGGTTTTGCTCTAAGAATGGCTGTAAGATTCCGCGCACCGCGCCACCGGCACCGATCACCAATACACGCTTACCGGTCAGTTCCACCTGTTGATTCGTAACCAGATCACGTACTAAACCAGCACCATCGGTATTATCACCGAGAATGCTGCCGTCTTCTTGCAGCATCAGCGTATTCACGGCTTTTGCGGTTTGGGCCCGTGGTGTCAGAGTGCTCGCTATTGCGAACGCCTGCTCTTTAAATGGCACGGTAATGTTTAACCCCTTGCCTGATCCTTTAAAGAAATCTTTTACCGCGGCATCAAACCCTTCGATGGGCACCAGCATGGCGCTATACACTAAATCTTGTTTTGCTTGCTCGGCAAACTGAGCATGAATGCTCGGGCTTTTACTATGATTAATGGGATTGCCCATTACCGCATATAAGTCGGTCACTCAAATGGCCTCTGTGGCGAATAGTTGTAAAGTACGATTAGGCTAACCAATCTTTTTTCACTAAAAAATCGGTGTATAACTTATCCTCAGCGCTGCCAGGTTCTGGCTGCCAGTTATAGTCCCAATGAACAATGGGCGGTAAGGACATCAAAATAGATTCAGTGCGCCCTCCGGTTTGTAATCCAAAAATCGTGCCGCGATCAAATACCAAGTTAAATTCAACATAACGACCACGACGGTAACACTGGAACTTACGCTCTCGCTCACCAAATGGGGTTGCTTTGCGGGCAGCCATAATTGGGCGATAGGCTTTTATAAAGTGATCACCGACGCTTTGCATAAAGGCAAAGCTCTTATCAAACCCCTCTTCGTATAGGTCATCAAAGAACAAGCCGCCCACACCACGAGGTTCATCGCGGTGTTTCAAGTGAAAATACTCATCGCACCAGTTTTTGTATTTTTCATAAACGCCGTCACCAAATGGGTCACACGCATCTTTGGCAGTTTGATGCCAGGCTCGCACATCGTCTTCGTTGCCATAATAAGGGGTCAGGTCAAAACCACCACCGAACCACCAAACGGGTTCTTCCCCTTCTTTTTCTGCCACAAAAAATCGCACATTCGCGTGGCTTGTTGGCACATAAGGGTTATGTGGATGAATCACCAAACTGACCCCCATGGCTTGAAAACTGCGGCCCGCTAATTCAGGACGATTCGCTGTCGCACTTGGCGGCAGGGTGTCACCAAACACATGGCTAAAATTCACTCCGCCTTTTTCAATCACTTTTCCATTGGCCATTACGCGTGTGCGACCACCACCGCCTTGCTCGCGTACCCAGTTTTCTTCAGTGAACGTGGCACCGCCATCTTCTGTGGCCAACTGTTCACAAATATCATCTTGCAGAGCCAACAGGTACTGCTTTACCGCGTCTATGTTAACCATGATTATCCTCGAATCACGCGCCCAGTTTTCATATCTATAATACGACTGGGTGCATTTGCCAAACCCACAGGGCCGGACAAAATAAAATCTAAATACCGACCTAAAACACACTGTGCTTGAACCGCGCTTCTGACGGTGGGCTTACCTGAAAAGTTAGCCGAGGTTGATACAATTGGCCCAGCCACTTCACTGCAAAGTTGCTGAACCATTGGGTGAGAGCTTACCCGAATGGCCACGGTATCAAATTGTCCGTGAACAAGTTGTGGCACTCTATTGTTGTGCGGCACCAACCAGGTCACTGCCCCTGGCCAGCTGGCCTTGAGTTTTTCTATGGTTTGCTCATCAGCATCGTGCAGTAAAAAATCAAATTGCTCGATATTGGCTGCAACCAAAATCAGTCCTTTATCAGCGTCTCGTTTTTTAATTTCAATAACACGCTCTAATGCGCCAATATTAAAAGGATCACAACCCAAACCCCAAACGGTTTCAGTTGGGTAGGCAATGACCCCCCCATCTCGTATAACATGACTTGCAATAGTAATTGGCCAACGCATTTTTGAAGCCCAAGGAAAGACAGAATGCGCAACTTACCTAAGCTGGGTCCCTCATGCAAGACTTAGGCTAGCTGCGGGCATATAACCCTTGCTCCTGCTTTAATAACCCAGACAATTCTAACTCCATTAACACCATAGAAAGCTGCCCTACATTCAATCGTGTTTTATTCACAAGGCTTTCCATATCTAACCCATCATAATCCAGTGCGTCGTACACTTTTAACTGCTCACCTTGCAGGTCTAGGTTTACACTACTTTCTTGTGTGCAACCTTGTTTGTTGTTTAAAGCTTGATTCTGCGGGGCTAATTGCAGGCTTAACTCTTCCAATACTTGCTCTGGGGTTTCGATGAGTTTAGCGCCCTGTCGAATTAAAAAATGACAGCCGGCTTTTTGCGGATTATGCACGGCACCAGGAATGGCCATCACTTCGCGGTTTTGTTCCAAGGCTTGGCGGGCCGTTATTAAGGACCCACTTTTTATTGTGGCCTCCACGACTAACGTCGCCAAACTTAACCCGCTCACAATTCGATTACGCCGAGGGAAATGACCCTTCATGGCTTTTGTGCCTAACGGGAATTCACTAATCAATGCGCCCTTATCAAGAATTTGCTCGGCTAACGTTTGATTGGTTTTTGGGTAAACATCATCAATTCCTGTACCTAACACCCCAATCGTTGTGCCGTTAACATCCACCACTCCTTGATGTGCAAGCGCATCCACACCACGAGCCAATCCACTGGTCACTGTTAGCCCTAAATTGGATAACTGCTGAGCAAAATCATAAGCCTGCTGTGCACCACTGCTAGTGGGATATCGACTACCCACCATGGCCACCTGCGCAAAGCTCAGTGCCTGACGG
Organism: Bermanella sp.; assembly: GCA_002683575.1. GTDB lineage: Bacteria > Pseudomonadota > Gammaproteobacteria > Pseudomonadales > Oceanobacteraceae > Bermanella. The sequence goes on along the minus strand of NYTP01000071.1, from coordinate 14,540 downwards.
TTCCCTTTCACCATAAGTAAGGGTGGTGCGGTGGCAATATGTTGAAGTTGTACCGGATAGTCATCACAAGCCAGCGTCATTAGATGATGATTAGGCAACTGCTCCCATCGTAAAGCCGCTTCGACTCGCGCATCCGGTTTATTGGGTGGATGATCCAGTAAGTATTTTGCAATTTTTTCATTTAGACCAAGCCCTTTTAATTCATCAAATGGCATGTGATAAATATCATAAGGGCTCACGCCCTCGGCCGTTATTTTTTGTAATGTTTTTGGCCCAATTCCTGGGGCCAAAGCTAAATTTATCCAAGCAAGTTGCTGTGCACTCCAATCCATGGCGGCCATCCTTTACTTTATTTGTGTTCGTTCAGGCATAAAAAAAGCCTTTGGTTACTTTAACCAAAGGCTTTTTTAAAGGCATCAGGCGATGGACTTAAATGCTCGCCTTTACTTTTGCATACTTACTGAGGGCTGCGCACTTCATCGCCCACAGACAACGGCACTTTCGCTCTTAGAATTAGACCATAACTGACCTTATCAAATACACGGAACAGCATCATCAAGCCAGCACGCTCTGATGGCAGCTTCACTTTTTGACGAGTCACACGATCAATGATGGTATTACCCTCTTTATAAATCGCTAATACATTGCCTTCAGTCACACCATCACGATCACCTTGGTTCACCACAACCACTTGATATTGACCGATCTGGGTCACACCGCCTAGTACCGCAATCATACGGCCATAAACGTTATCTGGCGGAGAGCTAGGAATGAAGTTCGCCACCACTTGGCGGTCTTCAGTGGCAAGTAAGCGGTCACCGGCCATGACTTCTTCACGCGTATTACCCAGTGATAAAGTAGCCACATCGCCGTCCCAAGCTTGTACCGAACCGGCTCCAACTTCACGGGCTTCAAGACCTAAAACTTCTGAAGTATCAGGGTCTACAAACACCTGACCTTTACGGAAAATACCATAACCGGCTTGCGGCTCTTCGCCTTTATCAAAACCGCGGGCATACACCTTACCGCCGCCACCGGCTAAAATTCGGTTATCGTCACCGGCCACCACATAAGGGGCTCCTTTTAACTGCTTACTTTTAACAATGCGGCTGTTAGTCATGAAGCTTGAGATAGCGGTCATGGGAATCGGTGGAATGGCGCTGGCCAGCATGCTGATTCGGGCAGTTGGGGTGAGCTTAACTACTTCATTAACCGCTGCAGAGCGTTGTTTAACCGTTACTTTTACTTGAGAGCCCTTATAAACCAAGCCAATGGTGTCGCCAGGGTAAATAAGGTGAGGGTTTTCAATTTGCTCATTGATCTGCCAAATCTCTGGCCACAACCAAGCATCATCTAGAAAAGTTTGGGATAAGTCCCACAGGGTATCGCCATCTTTGACCACATACTCAACAGGGTGGCCAGGCTTCAGGTCCACGGCATGGGCAACACTGATAAAACTAACTACACATAGGGCCAAGGTTATGCGTTTAAGCAAGGGGTTGAGCATGGGTTAATCCCTTATTTTTATTTGTATGCCGCAGGTTATGAGACAACCGGCTGCTACATTGGATATAATAGATACATACAATATTAGCAGGGCCTATGCCCTGATGACTACTAAGGCTTCACAAGTTTATGGCTATATTAGATATTTTAGAGTTTCCAGACCCTCGCTTGCGTACAAAAGCCAAGCCAGTGGGCACAGTAACGGACAAACACCGTCAACTGATCAAAGATATGTTCGACACCATGTACGATGCGCCGGGAATTGGCCTGGCGGCATCACAAGTAGATGTGCATGAAGAAATCATCGTCATCGACATCAGCGAAGACCGCAGCGAGCCCCTTGTCTTTATTAACCCTAAAATCACTGTATTAGAGGGCGAAAAAGAAAAAATGCAGGAAGGTTGCTTGAGTATTCCGGGCTTCTACGAAGATGTTGAGCGTGTTGAACACTGCTTGATTCAAGCAAAAGACCAAGACGGCAAAGATTTCGAAATCGAAGCCACTGGTTTACTCGCTGTGTGCATCCAACACGAAATGGACCACCTGGATGGCAAACTATTTGTTGATTACCTTTCAAGTACTAAACGCGATCGTATTCGCAAAAAACTTGAAAAACAGCATCGCCTAGCCGCCAAACACGCTTAATCTCCACGCCGAATTCAATTCGGCGTGATCATTTTCAGCCTAAGGATGTTCCCTTGAGAATTGTTTTTGCAGGCACGCCCGATTTTGCTGCCCGACATTTAGAGGCTCTACTAAACACGTCTGCTAATATTGTTGGAGTTTACACTCAGCCTGATCGCCCCGCTGGTCGTGGTAAAAAACTGCAACCCAGCGCCGTCAAACAAGTGGCTATGAATAATGGCATTGATGTCTACCAACCACTTAACTTTAAAGACCCTGCAGATGTTCAGCAACTGGCCGATTTAAAGCCCGACTTATTCATTGTGGTGGCTTACGGTTTATTGTTGCCACAGTCGGTTTTAGACATTCCAACATTTGGCTGCATCAATAGTCACGCCTCTTTACTACCACGCTGGCGCGGTGCCGCTCCGATACAACGAGCCATTGAAGCCGGCGACGATAAAACCGGTGTGACCGTGATGCAAATGGAATTAGGGCTGGATACCGGCCCGATGCTGCATAAAGTCGAAACGCCTATCATGCCCAATGATACCGGCGGCAGCCTTCACGACCGCCTTGCTAAAATAGGCAGCGAGGCCGTGGTGCAGGTTGTGAATAAGTTTGCACAAGGGGCTGTTCTTGGGGAAGTGCAAAATGATGAGCTTTCCACCTATGCCCATAAACTGAACAAACACGAAGCGCTCATCGATTGGCGCCAAGATGCTCAGCAAGTGGTACAAAAAATTCGCGCCTTTAATCCTGCCCCCATGTGCTTCACCTTATTGGGTGACAACCGCATTCGTATTTTGCAGGCGCAAGTTTATCCACAAGCTCATACGGCACTTGCTGGCACCATTTTAAGCGTGAACGAAATGGGCATCATCATAGCCTGTGGCAATATGGCCGTTTCCCTTGAGCAGATTCAACTACCGGGTAAAAAACCCATGAAGGTCGCTGACATCCTTAACGGCAAACACCCTTTTAACGAACAGTACGTCTTAGCCAGCGAGCTTTAAATGCCAGCAGTTTTAAATAGCCGAGCCCTAGCGGCTCAGGTGTTACTTGATGTGGTGGACGAGCAAAAAAGCCTCACATCAGCTTTAGCTTATTTTTCTAAGCAAGGCCTTGAGCAAGACAAGCCGCTTCTTCAGCATTTATGTTTTGGCAGCTGCCGATATTTTTTCTCAATTAACGCACTGAGCAAAATACTATTGGTTAAACCCTTGCCGGAATCCGCTCGCCCTATTCAGGCCCTGTTATGGGTAGGCTTGTATCAATTAGCACACAGCAATATTTCTGAGCACGCCGCCATCAACGAAACTGTTGAAGCCTGCGAGCAGCTCAATCTTGGCAAATTCAAAGGGGTACTCAACGCTATCTTGCGCCGCTTTCAACGTGAGAAAGCTGAACTCATTGATGGATTAAAAAGCAGTGAAGTGCCTCACTTTGAACACCCAAAATGGTTGATTAAAACACTTAAGAAGAACTGGCCTGATCAATGGCAGGCTATTTGTGAACAAGGCAATAACCAAGCACCTCTTTGTTTGCGAAACAATGATATGTCACAACCAAGAAGTGAGTACATACAAACTCTTAACAACAAAGAAATAAAGGCTCTTCCTGGAGAGCATGCACTTACTTCTATCTACCTTGAGCAAGCTTGTGATGTTACTGGCTTACCCGGATTCAGCGAAGCCAGTTGCAGCGTCCAAGATGAAGCTGCGCAACTAGCAGCCGCCCTTTTAGCCCCTCTTGCAGGGGAGCGTATTTTAGATGCGTGCAGTGCACCGGGGGGTAAAACCTGCCACATTTTAGAATACAGTCATAACAAAGCTGAGGTGCTAGCACTGGATGCTGATGCTAAGCGCCTAACCCGGGTTGAAGAAAACCTAGAGCGCCTAAAACTGTCGGCCAAGGTCATACAAGGTGAAGCGCAAAACCCAGAGGCTTGGTGGGACGGCACACCCTTTGACCGTATATTATTAGATGTACCATGCAGTGCCACAGGGGTCATAAGGCGCCACCCCGATATTAAATTACTGCGTAAAAAAGAAGATATTGATAACCTTGCGCAATTACAGGGCGAGATCCTCAGAAAAGCGTGGGGTCTTTTAAAACCAGGCGGCACACTACTGTATGCCACTTGCTCTATTTTATCGGTAGAAAACAGCGATAACATCTGCTCGTTTTTAGGTAAGCAAGTGGATGCATCATTAGCACCCATGAGTTTATCCACAGGGGTCAACACCGGCTTTGGCTGGCAGTTATTCCCGCAGAAAAATGGGCACGACGGCTTCTTTTATGCGTTATTGCAAAAGCAGCCTTAAAGCGTCAACAGTTTTAAGCAACACTTAATGACTAATAATGTCAGCAAAAGTGATTAGGCCCTTATGCATACCCAGGTATGCATAAGGGCAGAAAGTACGTTTAACCAAATATTGGCAACGCAGAATAGGTTTCATTAGACCCTATGAAAATTATTATATTAGGCGCCGGCCAAGTCGGTGGCACCCTGGCCGAGCATCTGGCCACGGAAGGTAATGACATTACCGTGGTGGACACCGACCGCGAGCGGTTGAAAGAACTACAAAACCGCCTAGATATTCGCACGGTTCGAGGCAAGGCCTCTTTTCCCCACGTATTAACTCAGGCCGGTGGCGATGATGCCGATATGCTGGTCGCCGTCACCAACAGTGATGAGGTCAACATGGTGGCTTGTCAGGTGGCCCACTCGTTATTCAAAACCCCCACCAAAATAAGTCGAATTCGCGCACAAGAATACACCCAATATCATGAACTATTTGGGAATCAAGGGGTGCCTATTGATGTATTTATTAGCCCTGAGCAAGTGGTTACTAACTATATTAAACGCTTATTAGAATTCCCTGGAGCCCTTCAAGTACTGGACTTTGCCAACAACAAAGCCAAGTTAGTGGGTGTTAAGGCCTATTATGGCGGCCCATTAGTCGGCCAGGAATTACGTTATCTGCGAGAGCACCTTAAAAGTGGCGTGGACACCCGAGTCGCCGCTATTTATCGCCAAGGACAAGCGATTTTACCGGCGGCGGATACCGTCATCGAAGTAGACGACGAAGTCTTCTTTATTGCCGCGACGAAAGATATTCGTACAGTCATGGCGGAAATGCGTCGCAGTGAGCAACCCTATAAGCGTGTGATCATTGCTGGGGGGGGCAACATTGGTGCCCGTCTCGCCCAAGTGCTTGAGCCTTTTTATAATGTAAAACTCATCGACCACAACCTAAACCGCTGTGAGCGATTGAGTGAAAAAGTGAAAAGCAAAACCATCATTATGAATGGCAGCGCCACTGATAAAGAATTATTGCTTGAAGCGAATATTGAGAATACCGATGTATTCTGTGCACTGACCAATGATGACGAAGTGAATGTGATGTCCTCCATGCTGGCCAAGCAATTAGGGGCGCGTAAAGTGATGACCCTAATCAACAAGGCTCAGTATGTGGATTTAGTACAAGGCCAAGGGATTGATATTGCCATCAGCCCGAGTCAAACCACCATTGGTAGTTTGTTAACCCACGTTCGTCGAGGCGATGTGGCCAATGTACACAGCTTGCGTCGTGGTGCCGCTGAAGCCATTGAAGCCATTGCTCACGGGGATAAAAATACGTCCAAAGTGGTTGGACGTCGCCTCGATCAAATCGACCTGCCAGAGGGTTCAACCATAGGTGCCATTGTTCGTAACGAACAGGTGCTTATCGCCCATGGTGATGTGGTGGTTGAAAGCGAGGACCACGTGATTCTGTTCGTGCTGGATAAAAAACGGATTCCAGAAGTGGAGCGTTTATTCCAAGTGGAATTAGGCTTCTTCTAAATTCAATGACAAAAATAATCGCAAGCCAGCACGTCTGCGCTTGCGGAAAATGGTCTAACGCCATTTTAATGAGTACCAAGAACTATGCATCCAGCCATTATTTTTCGCATCTTGGGCATCTTGCTGATGGTCTTCAGCCTTGCCCTGCTGCCACCCATGATTATCAGTGTGATCTACCAAGACGGCGCGCTAGGCGCTTTTGCTGGCGCATTGGGGATTAACTTTGCCGCCGGTGCTTTATGTTGGTATCCCGTGCGCAAACGCCACCAAGATTTAAAAACCCGCGACGGCTTTGTGGTCACGGTTTTATTTTGGCTGGTACTGGCCTTATCTGGTGCGCTGCCGTTGATGCTAGCTGAAAGCCCAGGGTTAAGTTTTACCGATGCGTTTTTTGAATCCCTTTCTGGTTGGACCACCACCGGTGCCACGGTAATCACCGGCATTGATGATCTACCTCAGTCCATTTTATTTTACCGTCAACTTTTACAATGGTTAGGTGGTATGGGGATCATCGTATTGGCGGTGGCGATTTTACCCATGCTTGGCATCGGGGGCATGCAGCTATACCGAGCTGAAACGCCGGGGCCCATGAAAGACAGCAAACTTACGCCGCGTATTACCGAAACCGCTAAAACCCTTTGGTACATTTACCTGGCCCTCACTGTTGCCTGCGCAATTGGTTTTTACTTAGCCGGTATGAGCCTATTTGATGCTATTTGCCATGCCTTTAGTACCGTGGCCATTGGTGGCTTCAGTACCCATGATGCCAGTATTGGCTTCTTCGATAGCCCGTTAATTGAAACCGTGGCCATCTTTTTTATGATCATCAGTGCGTTTAATTTTGCCCTGCATTTTTATGCCTGGCGCTTCAAATCTATTCGCCATTACTTCGCTGACCCAGAAGTCAAAACCTTGCTCATCGTTTTATTAATCGCCGCGGTCATTACGTTTACAACCTTGGTGATTAGTAAAAGTTACGACCCAAATGAAGCGCTGCGCTTCGGTTTATTCGAGCTTGTAAGTATTGCCACAACGACAGGCTTTGCCACAGCTGACTTCTCTTTGTGGCCTGCGTTTTTACCGTTTTTATTATTCTTTTTAGCCTTCATGGGCGGCTGTGCTGGCAGTACTGGCGGTGGCTTAAAAGTGATTCGAGTCTTGTTGGTGTATAAACAGGGTAATCGTGAGATGAAACGCTTAATTCACCCTAATGCCATTATCCCTATTCGTATTGGAGGCCGACCAATTGATGACCGTGTGGTTGAAGCCGTTTGGGGATTTTTCAGCGTCTATTTGATGCTGTACATGATCATGACCATCTTATTGCTGGCGTCCGGCATGGACTTTGTTTCTGCGTTTTCAGCCGTAGGTGCCTGTATCAATAACCTAGGGCCCGGCCTTGGGGAAGTCGCTGCAAACTACGCCAAAATCAGTGACTTTGCTAAGTGGGTATTAAGTTTTGCCATGTTGCTTGGGCGCCTAGAAATATTCACCTTGCTGGTGCTCTTCACCCCCGCCTTTTGGCGTCAATAAATAAAAAAGGGAAGCTGTTAGCTTCCCTTTTTTTATGACTAAAGTCCTTTATAGAAACCATCCGGGTGTTTTTTGAAACGCTTATAATCCCACTGATATTGAGCAGGTGCATCAGCGATACAGGCTTCTATTCCTTTGTTCATGGCCTGAGCACTTTGCTCTGGGTCTTCACTGTAAATGCCGTTATCCACATCGCGAAACACCATTTCAAAGCCTGTTTCAGTGCGTAAGTTATAGGCAAATAATACTCGGCCTTTTGGATTTTTTTGAATCATCGCGTGGACGATTTTCGGGGTTAACGTATTAATCCCAAAAAAATCCGCCCACACCCCAGATTTAACCGAAGGTTCTTGGTCCGGTAAAATCAAGGTGACCTGTTTATCCATGTAATGCTGAAAAAACGCTTTTACACCCTGGCCCGTTCCCGGTACCAGCTTAGCACCGCTGTCTTCACGTGCTTTTAACATGGCTTTTTCAAAGCCAGGCATTTTAGCGATCTTGTATAACGCCATAAGATGACAACGCTGAGGCAACCAACTTGAGATGAACTCCCAGTTGCCTATGTGCGGTGTCAGTATCAGTACACCTTCTTTGTTTGCCAGCGCCTCATCAAATAAATGTTGATTGCGAGTGTTTTGAATCATATTAGCGTTGCGTTCAAACTTGGCCTGAGTACCACCCCAAGCGATGCCTGTTTCAGCGATGGTTTTGGCGGTTTCTTGCAAGCTTTCTTTAGCCAATTGCACTTGCTGCTCCGCCGGCATCTGTGGATAACAAAGCTCTATATTTTTCAGCGTAACCTTATACATACGGCTTTTGGTGAAACACAGCGTCCGACCAATCACCGAGCCTAATTGACGGGCTCGGGGCAAACTTAATGCGCCCAAAGAATGAATCACCCCCAGTGCCAAAGCTGATTTGATATCCATGATGCTGACCATTACCACTACTGCAAAAAACGGCACTTTGCCTGATTTATATAATTTTCGCCACAAGCAGCGAATTATTCATCTTTAGCTATCCTTTAGGGAGTGAATAAGGATTATTTATGGCCAATTTAGACGCCATGCTCGCAGGCAAACGCATCCTCGCCGTGGATGACTTAGTAGAATCACGCAGCGCCATGAAAAAAATGCTGGTGATACTGGGCGCCAGTAATGTTGATGTGGCTATGGATGGCGACGAGGCAACCCAGTACATCCTCAATAACGACTATGATCTTGTCATCAGTGATTACAACCTAGGCCGTGGCCGTGATGGTCAGCAAATACTGGAAGAAGCGCGTTTTATTCGACGCTTAAAAGCCACGACTACTTTTGTCATGTTAACTGGCGAAAACGCCATGGATATGGTCATGGGGGCCATTGAATACGAACCAGATGACTATGTAACCAAGCCCTTCACTATCGACATTATGCGCCAAAGGCTCACGCGTATTTTAACCATCAAAGAGCAGCTACGCCCGATTAATAAAGCCATTGACCGCCAAGCTAAGGGTGAGGTATTGCAGCTTTGTGATGAATACATCAAAAATAAACCTCGTCTGAAAAACCGGGTTGAACGCATTAAGGGGCGAACTCTCATGTCCCTTAAACGCTGGGACGATGCCCTTAATCTATATGACGAAGTACTCAAAGACCATGAACTCACATGGGCACTGCTGGGTAAAGCCACCTGTTTATTTCACAATGATCAATTTAAAGACGCCAAAAAGCTGCTTGAGTACACCATCAACTTGCATCCCAAATATGTGCAATGCTACGACCTTCTGGCCAAGATCCATTTAAAAAACAAAGACCTCAAGTCGGCACAAAATACCTTAGTTTCCGCTACCCATGTTTCCCCGAAGCAAGTTTTACGGCAAATGGAACTGGGCCGAATTGCGTTTGCGAATAAAGACCTAGCGGTTGCCGAATCTGCTTTTCGCCACTCCGTTAAACTGGCCCGTCACAGTTGTTACCGGTCTGTAAAAAATTACTTATTATTTGCCAAAGCCGTCCAGCATAAAATCTCCCCTAGCAGTAGCCGAGAGACTCGAGCAGGCAGTGCTGATGCGTTTAAAGCCATTGAGGAAGTGAAAGCAATTTATGGCGACACGCCTGAATATGTTCTAGAAGCCACGATGATCGAAAGCACCACCTACACCAACCTTGGAAAAGATGCCGATGCTAAGGCTTGCGCCGATAAAGCGGAAAAACTCCTTGAAGAAGTGAATGAGCCTAGCAATAACACACTACTTTCCATGGCCAATCTATACATTGCCACTAAACAGCACGCCAAAGCACAAGACCTATTAAGTGAAATATCCAAATCAAAAAGCCTTACCCGCTCAGAGAAACGGGAGCTTGAGCGCACGAAAAGCGAAATCAGCGAACAAGTGGTGCGTCAATACACCACCGATATTAACGATAAGGCCATTAGCTATTTTGAGCGAGGCCAGCTATCGCAAGCGATCGAGCTTTTAGATCAGGCAACGGCCTACAAAGAAGCGGGGCTGGCGGTATTACTCAACGCCATTCAAGTAAAAATCACCTATATGGATCAGCGTTCTGCCAGCCGAAAAATGGTAGATGAAGTAAATGAGCTTTTACGCAGAGTCGGTGATATTCCCAGTAATGACGACCGTCACCAGCGCTGGCTACTGTTGAAAAAAAGCCAAGAACGCCTTGTGCGTATGTTGTAGTTAGGGGAAACCATGAGTTTTGATATTAACACCCTATTAAGCGCACAATTACACGATCTAAAGAATCAAATGCAGGCACTTTTGAATGTCGAATCCGAGTTAAACGACGCGCTATCGTTAAACCCTGAGCAGCAATCACTCATGCACAAGCTGCAACGTCACAGCAATAATTTAAGCCATCGTATCGTGGAGCTACTTTCAATTCTAAAAATACAAAACCAAGCCTTTAAGCCCAACATCGATGAGCATTGGTTAATGGACACCATCACACCGCTCTCACAAGAATTCTTTCAACTGCACGGCTTACTGATCGAGTCGAACATTGATGAGGATGCCAACCAGTTTTATGATGAACAATTACTAAGCATCGCCCTACATAATGCTTTCACAAACGCCCTACAGGCAGGGGCAAACACGATCAATATTACACTCAATGAATTTGAAGACGGCCACTGGGTATTAGTGGTCCATGACAATGGCCCGGGGTTTAATGATGAGCAAATCGATGAGCAAGGTGACTTTCATCCCAATGGCGCGCAAAGTGGCCTGGGGCTGTACCTCATTGAGCAAGCACTCAAAGCCCATAGCCGCAATGGCAAGCAAGGTTATATAGAAATTAACAACCTGGAAAACCAAGGGGCGCAGCTGCGTCTGATCTTTCCATAAGCCCCATGCATTACCGCATCACTGCTCCGTGAAACGCCCTAGTATCTAAGGCTTTAGGCCCGTATAATCTTGTGCTTTTCTGTTTCCAGACTCGGCAGGCCACAGTGTCCACAAATAATTACGACGTAAAAACCTTTCAGGGGCTGATTGCTACCCTGCAAAACTTTTGGTCACAGCAAGGCTGTGTTATCAACCAACCCATCGACCTTGAAGTGGGTGCCGGTACCTTCCATACCTCTACATTTTTACGTGCCGTGGGCCCAGAAACTTGGAATGCCGCCTATGTGCAGCCATGTCGTCGCCCAACTGATGGCCGCTACGGTGAAAACCCGAACCGCCTTCAACATTACTACCAATTCCAAGTGGTGATGAAACCATCCCCACTTGATATCCAAGATAAGTACCTTGAGAGCCTCAAAGTCATTGGCATAGATACCAATGTTCATGACGTGCGTTTTGTAGAAGATAACTGGGAAAGCCCAACCCTAGGTGCTTGGGGTCTTGGCTGGGAAGTTTGGTTGAACGGCATGGAAGTAACTCAGTTCACCTATTTCCAACAAGTGGGCGGCCTTGAGTGCTACCCAGTAACCGGTGAGATTACCTATGGTCTTGAGCGTATTGCCATGTACCTACAAGACGTGGACAGCATTTTTGATCTGGTTTGGTGCTATGGCCCAGACGGCTCTAAAGTCACTTACGGCGATGTGTTCCATCAAAACGAAGTGGAGCAATCTGCTTACAACTTTGAACACGCCGATGTGGACTTTTTATTCCAAGCGTTTAACCAACACGAAGGCGATTGCGCCCGTTTAATTGAAGCCGGCCTTGCCTTACCTGCTTATGAGCAAGTATTAAAAGCCTCTCACGCTTTCAATATGTTAGATGCCCGTCACGCTATTTCTGTTACCGAACGTCAGGGTTATATTTTACGTGTACGTACCTTGGCGCGCTCTGTTGCAGAGGCGTATTTTAAATCACGTTATCAACTTAAGTTCCCTCTGGCTCCTGCTGCCCTTCGCGATGAAGTCATCGCCAATGTGGTTGCAGAAGAAAAAGCCGCGGCCGATGCAGCAGCCAAAAAAGCCGCAAAAGATGCCAAGAAAAAGGGAGCCAAGTAATGACTGATTCAAATATTGTTAAACACGATTTTTTAGTTGAAATTGGTACCGAAGAATTACCACCAAAAGCATTAAAAAATTTAGCGGCTGCATTTCAAGCAGGTATCGAAGCGCACCTAAACGCCAAAGAAATTGCGTTTACTGGCAGTAAATTATTTGCTGCACCTCGCCGCTTAGCGCTACGTCTTGAAGGCTTAGAGGCCCAAGGCAAAGACAGCAAAATAGAAAAGTTTGGCCCATATACTAACGTTGCCATTGGTGCAGACGGTAAACCAACCAAAGCTGCTGAAGGTTTTGCTCGTTCAAACGGCATCACTTTTGACGAAGTGGGTCGTATTACAGATGAAAAAGGCGAGCGCCTTTATTTTGCAAAAGACGTAGCCGGCGCAAAAGCCACTGACGAGCTGCCTGTGGCCATTCAAGATTCTTTAAATAAATTACCCATCCCTAAGCGCATGCGCTGGGGTTCTAGCCGCATTGAATTTGTGCGCCCTGTGCATTGGGTGTTAATGCTGCTTGATAACAAGGTAATCGAAGCCAACATTCTTGGTGTGCAGTCTAACTACTTCACTAAAGGTCACCGTTTCCATGCGAACCGTGAAATTACCATCACGAGCCCAGCCGCTTATGAAGCAACTCTAAAAGACCAAGGTAAGGTACTGGCCGATTACGAAGAACGTAAAGCCATGATTCGCGCACAAGTTGAAGCTGAAGGCACTAAACTGGGTGGTGTTGCCGTCATTGATGAAGACTTACTAGACGAAGTAGCGTCCTTGAACGAATGGCCGACCGCATTAGCCGGTAACTTTGATAAAGAATTTTTAGAGGTACCTGCTCAAGCCTTAATTAGCTCAATGAAAGAGCACCAAAAATATTTCCACGTGGAAACCAAAGACGGCACACTGATGCCTAACTTCATCACCATTTGCAATATCGAATCAAAAGATCCGCAGCAAGTGATTGAAGGTAACGAAAAAGTAATTCGTCCACGTTTAAGTGATGCGAAATTCTTCTGGGATACCGACCGCAAAAAGTCATTAGAAAGTCGTTTCGAAAAACTCGACACAGTACTTTGGGTACAAAAGCTTGGAACACTTAAAGATAAGTCTGAGCGCTTGATTAAGCTTGCTGCACAAATTAGCTCTGCCATGGGTGGTGATATCAAACTGGCTGAGCGTGCTGCAAAACTGTGTAAAACAGATCTACTATCTGACATGGTGTTTGAGTTTACAGATCTTCAAGGTCTAGCCGGTTCTTATTATGCTAAACACGACGGTGAACCCGCTGAAGTATGCGCCGCCATGAACGAGCAGTATATGCCTGCCTTCGCTGGTGATGACTTACCAGAAACCGTTACCGGTACCGCACTTGCCTTAGCAGACCGCCTAGACAGCCTTGTGGGCTTGTTTGGTATTGGCCAGATCCCAACAGGTGGTAAAGATCCATTCGCGCTGCGTCGTGCGTCCTTGGGAGTGCTGCGTTTATTGGTTGAAAAACAAATTGATATTGATTTGAACGATCTTATTGATTGGGCCATTGATAACAACTGGCCAACCGAATTAAACGCGGATAATAAAGTTAAATTGATCGATTACATGCTGGATCGTTTCAGTGCCATGTACCAAGACCAAAATATTCCAACGGTTGTCTTCCAAGCGGTTCGCGCCAAGGGGATTACACAACCGCTCGATATTAATAAACGTGTACAAGCGGTTTATGCCTTCTCAAAACTTGAAGGCGCTGAAGCATTGGCTGCTGCCAATAAACGTGTATCCAATATTTTAGCGAAAAACGATGCCTTCATTGATGCACCACAAATCAACGAAGCACTCTTGCAAGAAGACGCTGAAAAAGTATTAGCAAAAGCATTAGCCGAAAAAGCCAATGAAGCCACGCCATTATTTGAGCAAGGCCTATACGCTGAATACCTAACCAGCTTAACTAGCTTGCGTGACAGTATTGATGCTTTCTTTGATAACGTGATGGTGATGGCCGATGACGAGGCGGTGAAACAAAATCGTTTAGCCCTGCTGAATCAACTGCGAAACTTGTTCTTAAACGTTGCGGACGTATCGCAACTTTAAGTAAAACCTTTTAAAAAAGGAGAAGCTTGCTTCTCCTTTTTTTTGCCTTAAATTTACAGTGCTATACATAGGTAAACATCATGGCTGAAAAGTTAATCGTATTGGACCGTGACGGCGTCATTAACTACGACAGTGATAACTACATTAAAACCGTCGACGAATGGATTCCCTTACCAGGCTCAATGGAAGCCATTGGTAAACTGACCAAAGCCGGTTATAAGATTGCCGTGGCCACAAACCAGTCTGGCATTTCGCGTGGTTATTTTAGTGTTGAAACCCTTAACGCAATGCATGACAAAATGATCAAACTGGCAGATGAGCATGGCGGGAAATTTGATTTCATTGCTTACTGCCCGCATGGCCCGGATGATGACTGCGATTGCCGCAAACCGCTTCCTGGTTTGATCCACCAAATTGAATCAGCCTTAAATATATCAGCAAAAGATTGCTACATGGTGGGTGATAGCTTGCGTGAT
>NYTP01000070.1 GCA_002683575.1 Bermanella sp. | reverse complement strand
TGCGAAACTTGTTTATAACAACTCTCCATCTTTCAACTGGACTCTAAACTTCCGTCAGCAAACTTTCGACACTTGGGCTGCTGAAGGTAAAGACGTTTCTGCATACGATCGTTCTAAGCTAATGTCTGTTGAATACGACGATTCTGAACTGTCTGCTGCAGCTGATGCTCGCGTTAAGACTTTCCAAGCTGATACAGCTCGTGAAGCGAACGTATTCCATCACCTAATCACTCTACCGACTTACCACACTACTGCGTTGTCTGTAGACAACCTAGCTAAAGAGTACTTCGGTGAGCAAGGTATGCTTGGTTACGTTGAAGGCGTACAGCGTAAAGAGATCCGTCAAGGTATCGCATGTGTTAAACACCAAAACATGTCAGGTTCTGACATGGGTGATGACCACAAAGAATACTTTGCTGGTGAAAACGCGCTTAAAGCTGGCGGCGCGAAAAACACTTCTAACCAGTTCAACAACATCTAAGTTGTGAATTAGTTAAGTGTTACAAAAGGAGCGACCTTCGGGTCGCTTTTTTTATGCCTGTAGATTGATCGCTTCGAAAAACACTATGCCCACTAATAACCTCGGAGCCCAACAACATCTAATTATTACTTTACTGAGAAGTACTATGAAAGGGATTGTTTCGGGGGCGGGGGCTTTTTTATACCTATAGATTGATCACTGCGATGAACACTAAGCTCACTAACAACCTCAAAACTAAAGAAAATATAACCTTTTAAAGTAAAGTTGTCGCTGCTTAAGTATCAAACAAGCCTAAGCATTTTCAATGTGAAAAACATTGATTCTATAAATAATTAAAGGCGAAAGAAAAAATAAAATAACTGGGATTAGAATTAATTTGGCAGCAACCTACTCTTGCAAACTACAATCACTTACCCCACTTTCAATACTTTAACCGACACATGCAAATTTTGCTTCTGAGCTTGATTTTCAATATAGCTTTTTAAATCTACCAACAACTCATAATCAGCAGTTGCCACATCAATTACGCCAAATCGATGGAAGTCCATCATAAGTCTAACTGAAGACTCACAATCAAAACCCAACCTCATCAGCAACCTAACAATAAACTTATAAGGCACCACTTGATCATTGACCAACCGAATGAAATGCGAGCCGTCGTCACAGTTTTTAACAGATAGCCAAAGAAATTCACTCAAGTCGTCAAAATCTTGCATAGGCAATCTATCAAGCGATCCAAGTAGCGCCTGGCTAGCTGCTTGATTTCTTTCCATGTAACGATTTAACAACTTAAATATAGACATAAGGAACACCAAACAGTGCAAAAACCACATTCACCTGGAAGCATAAATAGACTAGACAGTCAGGTCAGCTTCAATAATTCTTTTTGTATCAAATACAACCGCATATCAAATTCCAACTGATGATAATCCGGCAACATATGCTGACATAACTGATAGAAAGCCTTGTTGTGATCTTTCTCTTTGATATGAGCCAACTCATGAACCACAATCATCTCTAAGAAGGCTTTAGGTGCAGATTTAAACACCGAACTCACATGGATTTCATTTTTACTTTTTATTTTACTGCCCTGCACCCTACTCACATAGCTATGGGTGCCTAGGGCATTTTTAATAACGTGAATTTTATTGTCATAGACCACTTTACTTAACGGCGCAGACTTCTTTAAATACTGGTTTTTCAAACCCATAACAAACTGACGAAGGTCTGAGTCTGATCTCACCTGATGAGCCATAGCGTATTTGCCATCCAAATACGATTTTAATTTATTTTTTTCAATTAACTGTACGACCTGAAACCTGACGGAGTCAGCGTAACCCGCTAAATATCGATCTACCAACTGCATACAATCAATTTATTAATGAGTGCAAAAGATCATGAATTTCATTTTTTAATGCTTTGTCTTCAATATTTGAAGATACAACCTTGGCTTCTTTTAATATCGTAATGGCCTCTTCAGTTTGGCCAAGCTCGATCAGCATACTCGCCAGAGAAAAGCGTATAGATGAACAAAAATCCGCTGATTCAATCATTTCCGCTTTTTCTAACGCCTTACGATAAATAGCCGCCGCTTTTTCAACATCATCAGTAAAGTCAGCCAATGTTTCCCATTGCACAGGATGATCCTTTTCATCACCTTCATGCTCTAAACATATTGAATTGAGCTCGCTATATAGCGCATCAAACGTCACCTGGTCTTTTTTGTTTGCGGCTTTTAGTAAGCTCTCAGCTAAAGACAATACTCGTTTATAAATTTTTGTATTCATTACTGCTCCTATAAAAGCAAAAAACCCAGCAAGCATGCTGGGTTCATTGCTCATACATTTATATGATTAGACTTTCTTTGCGCTGCTCTTTTTAGCAGAAGTCTTCTTGGCAGACGACTTTTTCGCAGTGGTTTTCTTTTTAGCGCTGGTCTTTTTTGCAGAGGTCTTTTTAGCTGAGGTTTTCTTCTCAGTTATGACCCACTTGCCGTCCTCAAAGAACGCACTCCATCCCGTCGCTTTTCCTTCTTTATTCTCAGTGGCCACATAGATTTGCGCGGTTTTACGAGAATAACGAACAGTAGTTGGATTCCCATCAGAATCTTCAACGGGTGCTTCGGTTAGATAATGGTATTTCTCTGGTAACTCAGCCTTGTGAGGTACAAGCTCAAACACTTTAGGCGCGCGTGTTTCTCGGTTTTTAGGGAACTGACTAGCCGCCAAAAACAAGCCTGCCGCACCATCACGAAGAATATAGGTATCATCTACTTTTTCGCACTTAAGCTCTGGACAAGGTACAGGGTCCATCTTTGGTGGTGCCGGCTGTCCATTTTTAAGAAGCTTACGAGTATTTTTACAATCCTCATTCATACAACCAAAGTATTTACCAAAACGGCCGTTTTTGAGCTGCATCTCACTAGCACACTTGTCACACTCAAGCGTTGGGCCTTCGTAACCCTTGATCTTAAACTCCCCTGCTTCCACTTCTACGCCGGGGCAATCTGGGTTGTTGCCGCAAATATGTAGTTTACGCTTCTCATCAAGCAGATAACTTTCCATGGCGGCACTGCATATTTTGCAGCGACGTTTTTCGCGCAAACGACGGCTTTCTGCTTCTTCGTCATCATCAGCGCTAATGGCTTCATCACCTGATGTCAGGTTCATTGTTTTGGTGCAGCGCTCTTTTGGTGGAAGCGCATACCCTTCACAACCAAGGAATACACCCGTAGAGCCTGTGCGAATCATCATGTGACGACCACATTCAGGGCATTCGATATCAGTCGGCACAGGCGCGTTTAAGCGCATACCGTCTTCGTTACTGGCTTTATCTAACTTGATCGAAAAATCATTGTAGAAGTTATTAAGAACTTGCTTCCACTTCTCACGACCCTCCGCTATATCATCTAGCTTTTCTTCCATATTGGCCGTAAAGCTATAATCCATAAGATCAGTAAAGTTTTCTTCAAGGCGAGATGTGACAATCTCACCCATCTTCTCAGCGTAGAAACGTCGACCTTCAAGACGCACATAACCACGATCCTGAATAGTTGAAATAATCGAAGCATAAGTGGATGGGCGACCAATACCCCGCTTTTCTAACTCACGTACAAGGCTGGCTTCATTAAAACGCGCCGTGGGCTTGGTGAAGTGCTGCTTAGGTTCAACATGATCCAACTGCAAGGTTTCGCCAGCTTTTAGATCAGGAAGCACTTTATCATCGTCACCCTTAGATACAGCGCTCATGGCGGCCATATGACCATCAAAACGAATTACACGACCTTTTGCTTTGAGCTCAAAATCACCACACTGAGCCGTTAAGGTACTACTGGTAAATTCAGCATCGGCCATTTGACAGGCTAAGAAACGGTTGCGAATTAGGTCATAGAGCTTATGTGCGTCTGGCTCCATGGCGTTTAGTAAGTTTGAGCTCATACGTACATCAGACGGGCGTATCGCTTCGTGGGCCTCTTGTGCGCCATCTTTACTACTGTAAATACGTGGCTGCTCCGGCAAGTACTTATCGCCGAACTTAGAGACTATGTACTGACGGGCACCTTCAACTGCTTCTTTGCTTAAATTAGTGGAGTCAGTACGCATGTATGTAATGTAACCTGACTCGTACAAGCGTTGAGCCATCATCATGGTCTTTTTAACGCTAAAACCAAGGCGGGTACTGGCTGCCTGTTGAAGGGTTGATGTAATAAATGGCGCAGCGGGTTTAGACCGGGTCGGCTTATCTTCACGCTGAATAATTTCATAAGGCTGACTTTCAAGCTTGGCCACGGCAGCCATAGCTTGCGTTTCATTATTTGGCTTGTATTCCTGACCGGCTTCTTTTGTCACCTGAAAACGAATAGCGTCTTTGGCCGTGGAATTCAAATGACTGAATGTTTCCCAGTACTCTTCAGGGACAAAAGCGCGAATTTCTGCTTCGCGCTCGACTACCAAGCGCACGGCTACCGATTGCACACGACCAGCCGATAAACCACGGGCGATTTTAGCCCACAAAAGCGGAGACACCATAAAGCCCACAACGCGGTCTAAAAAACGACGAGCCTGTTGAGCATCAACACGAGCCTGATCCAATATTGAAGGCTTCTCAAAAGCCGCCTGTATCGCCGTCTTGGTAATCTCATTGAACACAACGCGCTTATACTGAGCGCCTGTGTCACCAATCACCTCTTTGAGGTGCCAAGCAATGGCCTCCCCCTCTCTATCCAAATCCGTCGCGAGATAGATGACGTCAGCGTCTTTGGCAAGCTTTTGTAATTCGGCTACGACCTTTTCTTTACCTGGCAAGATTTCATATTTTGCTTTCCAGTCGTTTTCAGGATCAACCCCCATTTTATTAACGAGGTTAATCTTATCTTTTTTCTTTTTATGAATAATTTTATCTTCAGGGGATAGCTTTCGCGTAATCGCTGCCTGACGGGCACGCTCTTTTGCATCAACAGGCTGTTTATTCGCACCTGTTGGCAAATCCCGAACGTGACCCACAGATGACTTCACAATAAAGTCATTGCCGAGATATTTATTAATTGTTTTGGCTTTTGCCGGCGATTCGACAATTACGAGCGATTTTCCCATATACCTTGCTATTCCCTAGGTACGTCCTAAATTTGGCTGGCCCATATATAAGGCCCTGTATTTCATCGGTCAAGTAAAAACCCTAGAAAGTGCCAAGCTAAACGTAAAATGCTTATTTTTTGTACGTATTATTACTAAATACAGCTGCTACACTTAAACAAAGATCTAGTTGTTAAAAGTGGATAATGCAAACTTTATGAACTATTTAATTATTACATTGCTTGTTGTGGTGGCCATCGGCGCCATCCTATATGCCCAGCGCCTGGCGCAAAAAGAGCACCAAAAGCGATTAATAATGAGTCGCTGTAAACGCTTATTACAACGAGCGAATGAAGTATGGGACACACTCACTCAAGTGAATGACTACATTGATAAGGCAGAAATTATTGACGTTTTAATTAAGTATTACTGCCACTATATTAATCAACGTGAACAACTCATGCCACAACCCGATACAGAAAAGCTTCTCACTCAAGCCGATATTTTCAAAAACCAATTAAAGCCAGGCGATGCAATCACTCAGCTGAATAATGACAGCGATATCCACCACTGCAAGCAAGCGATCTCAAAGACAATGAAAATATTGAGAGCCAGTGTCAGCAAATCCATTCTTAACAAAGAGTCTTACCAAGACCTGACACATTACTTAAAGTTCACACGACTTCACCTTGAAGTTGACGCCTATGAAAAACTCGGCGACGCGGCTGGTGAAAATAAAAACCCTGCTCTTGCAACAAACCACTATAAATATGCAAAAAAATTATTGATTGAATCTGACATCAATTTTGATGGCAAACATGAACATATAAGAAAAATCACAGAAAAGAACCAAGTATTATTTGGTAATATTGTGAAAGATAAAATCGAAGAGCAAATTGAAAGCGAAAATGCTGTCGATGAGTTTGGCTTTCCTAGTGACTTAAATGTAATGTCAGGCAAAGCACGTAAAGATTAGTCTTGTTTTAATAGCTCGAAACGCAAACAAGACACACCATTCACTTCGACCGTTTGTTTAAACATTTCTAATGGGCGCACCCAGTAACCATAGTCACCATATAATGCCTGATAATAAACCAGCCACTCTTCAGTTTCACTGTGCTGCGCAATCCCAACAACCTTATACAAAGCACCTTTATAATGCTTATAAATACCAGGCTTAATCATATACACCTCAATTACTCGGCATAAAAAAAGGCTGAGCAAGCGCTCAACCTTTTTCTTAGCATAGGAGGCCGAAACCTCCTAGTCTCTACAAGCTAACGCTTATAGACGCTCCCATACAGTCGCAATGCCTTGGCCCATACCAATACACATGGTAGATACACCAAATTTAGCATCTTTCTGCTCTAATACATTGATTAGAGTAGTAGAGATACGCGCACCAGAACAACCCAATGGGTGACCTAGTGCAATTGCACCGCCGTGGATGTTGATTTTTTCGTCAGCCACATCTTTAAGACCTAGGTCTTTAACACATGGTAGAGACTGAGCAGCGAACGCTTCGTTCAATTCCCAGAAATCAATATCTTGAGCTGTTAAGCCAGCACGCTTAAGTGCTTTCTTAGTAGCAGGAACAGGACCGTAACCCATGATCGCAGCATCACAACCGGCAACCGCCATTGCTTTGATACGTGCACGAGGCTTAAGACCTAGCTCTTTTGCTTTTTTGCCGCTCATTAGCAACATTGCCGCTGCACCATCAGTGATCTGAGAAGATGTTGCTGCCGTAACAGTACCACCTTTAGGATCAAACGCTGGACGAAGCTTAGCTAGCGTTTCAAGTGTTGTCTCAGGACGAATCGTTTCATCTTGAGTGATAAGCACTTGCTTGCCATCTGCATCGTGACCGTACATAGGTACGATTTCGTTAGCGAAATCACCTTCATCAGTCGCTTTTTGCGCTAGACGGTGAGAACGTTCAGCAAATGCATCTTGCTGAGCACGAGTAATACCGTGCATTTTACCTAACATTTCAGCGGTTAGACCCATCATGTTAGATGCTTTAGCAGAGTATTTAGAAGATGCAGGGTTATGGTCGAAACCATGTTGCATATTCACGTGACCCATGTGCTCAACACCACCAACAACGAACACATCGCCGTTACCAGTTTGAATTGCTTGTGCCGCAGTGTGGATAGCTGTCATAGCAGAACCACATAAACGGTTTACAGTTTGTGCAGCCGCTTCTTTTGGAATCGAAGTCATCAAAGAAATTTGACGCGCAACGTTAAAACCTTGTTCCAAAGTTTGGTTAACACAACCCCAGATCACATCTTCAACATCAGATGCTTTAGCGCCAGGGTTACGCTCAAAAAGAGCGTTAATTAGGTTTGCAGAAATGTCTTCAGCAC
>NYTP01000069.1 GCA_002683575.1 Bermanella sp. | reverse complement strand
GAACTGACCGGTGAACCAAAATTGCGAA
Organism: Bermanella sp.; assembly: GCA_002683575.1. Taxonomy (GTDB): domain Bacteria; phylum Pseudomonadota; class Gammaproteobacteria; order Pseudomonadales; family Oceanobacteraceae; genus Bermanella. The sequence goes on along the minus strand of NYTP01000069.1, from coordinate 16,032 downwards.
CCGGCACCTTGCTGGCTAGTTAAGCCAATTTCACCTTGCATATGGTTAACAATATGCTTTGAAATCACCAAGCCCAAACCCGTGCCGCCAAAACGACGGGTGGTGGATGTATCCCCCTGGCTGAAGGCTTTGAATAAGTTGCCCTGTTGCTCATCCGTCAAGCCAATGCCGGTGTCGGTGACTGTGAATTTAAGTGCTACTTTGTTGTTGATGTGCTCTTCTAACATAACGCGCACAATCACTGAGCCAGATTCGGTAAACTTAATGGCGTTACTGACAAGATTTGTAAGCACTTGTTTGATGCGCGTGGGGTCACCCATGATATCCATGGGCACATCTTGATAAACCATTGCGGCCAGTTCGATTTGTTTTTTATGCGCTTCAGGTGCCAGCATGGTGAGTACGTCATCACAAATATCACGCAAATTCACCGGAACACTATCGAGTACTAATTTACCCGCTTCGATTTTAGAGAAATCCAAAATATCGTTGATGATAGAGAGCAGGCTAGAAGATGACGTCTCAATGGTACTGAGATATTCTTGTTGGCGTTTGTTCAAACGGGTTTTTTCTAATAATTTACTAAACCCTAAAATGCCATTGAGTGGCGTGCGGATTTCATGACTCATGTTAGCCAAGAATTCGGATTTGGTTTTACTCGCATCTAGGGCTGAGCGACGCGCGAAGTTTAATTCTATATTCTGCACTTCCATGGCTTCCACGGTGCCTTTTAAATCTTCCGTGGCTTGCTCGACACTGTCCTGTAATTCTTGTTGAGCTTGTTGCAAACTGGCCGCCATGGCATTAATACCACCAGATAACTCATTAAACTCTGCATGGTTTGAAAGTTGAACCCGAGCTTCAAGGTTACCGGACTCCAATTCATTTAATGTGGCGCTCACCTGATGCAATGGCACGGTAATACGATTACTGGTGCGATAGGCAAGGTACAGAGCTAAAAAACAGCAGGCTAAAATCAGTAAAATACTGCTGAACAATGATTGGTACAAAATCAATTGCTGTTCATCAGTATTAAATTCAAATTCAACCCAGCCCAATAACTGGCTTTTCACTAGGCCACGGGAGTCAAAAAGCGGTGTGATAATACGAATACTATGAGAGGTGGTGAATCGATGAGTGCCGTTTTCAATGACGCGCTTTGACGTTGGCTCATACATGGTCGGCCCCACATGCATTAATGGGACTTGCTCGCTATCGAGTAAACGAATGCTGCGTAAATGGGGCAGATCTAAATAGTTGCGCAAATGCTCTAAACTTTCCTGACCTGGCTGAATAAATAAGTCAGCCCCTTCAACCGCCAGCTGTTTGCTTAATAACATGGCTTGCTCATAGCCGTGACGCTTGAGCTGCTGGTGTTGGTCAAGGGTGAAATACCCACCTAATACCAGTGCTGTTAGTAAGCATGGTAATAGCGTGAGCCACAAGATGTGTTTTTGAATGCCCCAATAATTCATTTGCAGTCATACTTATATTTAGAGGCCGCCATTCTAACGGATTTGCACACACAATGCTCAGCTCTCCAAGCGTATAATTTCTAAGATATAAGCAAATTGCCTTTTGATATTACTAAAGCGATATAATTAAGCGTATTATTCGCAAAGATTGTTATATAAGTGATCACAGCATGGATTTTCCTACGATTGCCGATTTTGTTGGCCATACCCCATTGGTGCGTTTACAGCGTTTAGGCACCCATACCAGTAATACCATTTTACTCAAGCTTGAAGGCAATAATCCGGCAGGTTCGGTGAAAGATCGCCCAGCATTAAGTATGATCAGCCGCGCCCAAGACCGTGGCGACATTCAGCCAGGTGACACCCTGATTGAAGCGACCAGTGGCAATACAGGCATCGCATTGGCCATGGCCAGTGCCATCATGGGTTACAAGATGGTGTTAATCATGCCGGATAACCTCAGCATGGAGCGCCGCTGGGCCATGGAAGCCTATGGGGCTCAGTTAATTCTGGTCACAAAAGAACAAGGCATGGAATATGCTCGTGATCTTGCTATGCAAATGCAAGAAGACGGCAAGGGCAAGGTGCTGGATCAATTCGCCAACTTTGATAACCCACAAGCCCACTTCGAGGGCACGGGTCCCGAAATCTGGCAGGATACCAAGGGCACAGTGACTCATTTTATCAGTTCAATGGGCACAACCGGTACCATCATGGGCACCAGCCGCTTTTTGAAAGAGCAGAACCCTGATATCCAGATAGTCGGCTTGCAACCCAAAGAGGGGGCATCCATTCCGGGTATTCGCCGTTGGCCACAAGCCTACCTGCCAAGTATATTTGAGTCCTCAAGGGTGGATAGTGTAATGGATATCGGCCAACAAGAAGCGGAAGACACCATGCGTGCATTGGCGACGCAAGAAGGTATCTTTTGTGGCGTGAGCTCAGGAGGCTCTATTGCGGGTGCACTTCGCCTTAATGAGCAGGTGGAAAATGCTGTAATCGTGGCCATTATCTGTGATCGTGGTGACCGATACTTATCAACCGGCGTATTTAACACCTCACAAGACGATTAAGTGATGGGTTAAAACCTTCCGGCGTGTTCGAGATGGTCGAAGCTAACCTGACTTTTGAGTCACTATTGGCGTAAAATAGCCATTCACTTGAAAAATCATTATTTGAGGCCATTAAAGGCCTCAAATTATTTTAGGAATGCGATTGTGGCAATTGTGCGCAACGGAAAAAAATCAGCAAAGCGCACAGAAAAAGCGCAAGAGCTGGACTTGATCATTGAAAGTCTAAGTCATGAAGCCCACGGTGTGGCGCGTCATGAAAGCAAGGTGGTGTTTGTGCCCAGCGCATTACCGGGTGAGCAGGTGCACGTGCGTTTACAAAAACAGCAGCGCCACTTTAGCCAAGGCCAATTAATGCGTATTGATCAGGCCAGCGAACACCGTGTCGAACCAAGTTGCCCGCATTTTTCCCGTTGTGGTGCTTGCCAGCTTCAACACCTTGCAACCGAACAGCAACTGCCTCATAAGCAGGATAATTTACACCAGCAGCTTACCCGTCAGCTCAAAATCACAGATATTCCGTGGCAAGCCCCCATTACCAGCGATGGCCTGGGTTATCGTCGTCGTGCTCGCTTAGGCGTGCGCTATCGCAAGCAGCAAGATGAAATCATCATTGGTTTTCGCGAGGAAGCCAACAAGCATCTAGCCGCCATAGATACATGCCCTGTACTTGAACCTACTTTGAATGCTCTGATTGTACCAATGCAAGTGTGTTTAAGTCAGCTTCAAGCCAAAGCCGTCATCACTCAAATGGAACTGATTGCCAGTGACCAAGGCTCTGTGGTGGTATTGCGTCATATTAAAGCCATTCAGAAAGATGACCGACTGTTACTGACATCGTTTGCGCAACAACACGCTTGCCATCTTTATTTGCAAGGCGATGACACCCTTGAATGTGTCTACCCTGAAACCGAAACTGCGCTCAGTTATCAGGTCTCTGGGTTTGATCTTGAATTCCAAGTAAAAGACTTTATTCAAGGCAATGCCAAGGTCAACCAAGCCATGGTGGATCTAGCGGGACAATGGCTCGATTTAAAGCCCAATGAAACTTTGTTGGACTTGTTTGCCGGTATCGGCAACTTCAGTATTCCCTTGGCATCTAAAGTTAAATCGTTACTGGCGGTAGAAGGGGTGGGCCCCATGGTGCAGCGTATTGAGCATAATGCCAAGCGTCACAACATCAGTAATATTTCCGCCATGGCGTTGAACTTGGCGGATGAAGAGCTGTTATTTCGTTTACCCAAGGCCGACGCTATTTTATTGGATCCACCGCGCACCGGTGCGGCCACGTTAATGCCTTGGTTATGCAAACAAAAAAGTCGAATTTTATACATTGCTTGCGAGCCTAGTTCACTGGTTCGTGATGCTAAGCCTTTGCTTGAAGCTGGCTTTAGAATTGAAAAAATCACCGTCATGGATATGTTTCCGCAAACGAAACATGTGGAATCTATGGCGCTGTTTGTAAGAGACTAATTATGGTTAAAGTACGGGATGACCACTTAATCAGTGACGGCCAGGTGAACGTTGACGCATGGATCAACAGTCTCACCGAACAAGTGGAAATTAAAGATGTCGCTCAGCTTCGTCAGGCCTGTGACATTGCACAAACCTTTGAGTCACAAGCCATCGCCAATCGTGAGCAATGGAACGCTGATATTTCCAGCTTACAAATAGCCACAGAAATGACACAGGTGTTGGCTGAGCTGCACATGGATCAAGCCAGCATTGTAGCCGCTATTTTATATCGTCCTGTACGAGAAGGGCGTTTAGCCCTCAATCATGTGGTGCGCCAGTTTGGTGAAGAGATTGCCAAATTAATTGATGGTGTTCTCAAAATGGCGGCCATCACCCAAGCACAATCCGCATCGAAATTAAAAGTCTTGGGTCAGGCTGAAGCGCAAGTGGAACACATGCGCAAAATGCTGGTGGCCATGATTGATGACGTGCGCGTGCCGCTGATAAAACTAGCCGAACGAACCAGCGTGATTCGTGCGGTGAAAAATGCCAGTGAAGAGCGCCGCTTAAAAGTGGCCCGTGAAGTGTTTGAGATTTATGCGCCCCTGGCGCACCGCTTAGGCATTGGTCAAATCAAATGGGAGCTAGAAGATTTAAGCTTTCGCTATCTAGAACCCGATGCTTATAAAAAAATAGCCAAGCTGTTATCTGAAAAACGCCTCGGTCGTCAGCAATATATTGATAACGTGGTGGAAACCCTTAAAAATGCCATCGAGGGTGCCGGCATTGAATGCGACATCCAAGGGCGCGCCAAACACATTTATAGTATTTGGCGAAAAATGCAGCGTAAAAATATCGACTTCACCGAAGTTTATGATATTCGTGCCGTGCGCATCTTAGTGCCAGAACTCAAAGATTGTTACGCCGCACTGGGTATTACTCATACCTTTTGGCGCCATATCCCCCACGAGTTTGATGACTACATCGCGAACCCTAAAGAAAACGGTTACCGCTCATTGCATACGGCCGTGATTGGGCCTGAGGGCAAAGTGCTTGAAGTGCAAATTCGTACCTTTGACATGCACGACGATGCCGAGCTTGGGGTGTGTGCCCACTGGTTATATAAGGGCACTGATGTTAATGGCAAAGACGATGGCTACGAAGAAAAAATTTCTTGGTTACGCCAAGTACTCGAATGGCACGACGAACTAGGTGATATTAACGATCTAATGGGCAGCTTGCGTCAAGATGTGACCCCGGATCGTATCTATGTCTTTACCCCTGACGGTCACGTGGTGGATTTACAACCTGACTCGACCCCTGTGGATTTTGCGTATCGTGTTCACACTGAAATTGGTCACCGTTGTCGTGGCGCTAAGGTCAATGGGCGCATTGTACCGCTCACGTATAAAGTAAAAACCGGCGAACAAATCGAAATTTTAACCAGCCGTGATGCACGACCATCACGTGATTGGATGAACGCTGAAAACGGATACGTTAACACTACCCGCGCTCGCGCCAAGGTGGCGTCTTGGTTTAAGAACCAAGCCCGAGATCAAAATATTTTGGACGGTAAAGACATACTCGAGCCAGAACTTAAGCGCATAGGTTTTCACAACATTGATGTCCACCAGCTCACTCAAGATCTTAACTTTAAGCAGCTAGATGACTTATACGCAGCCGTGGGCGCAGGTACGGTACGTATTTCTCAGGCAATTCATCATGCGCAAAAACAACTGCAAAAAGATGACAATACCGATCAGCAACTCAGCTTATTACCGACCTTGCCAAGCAAACCGGTGGATGGCAGTGATGTGTATATTCACGGAGTGGGTAAGTTACTCAGTACCGTAGCGCCGTGCTGTCACCCAGTGCCGGGTGATCCTATTGTTGGCTTTATTACGCAAGGTCGAGGCATCAGCATACACAAGGCCGATTGCAATAATTTGCTTAACCTAAAAGCAAACCAGTCAAACCGCATTACTCAAGTGAGTTGGGGTAAAACCCCAGAGAAACTGTATCCGGTGGATCTAATGATCAAAGCCTACGATCGCCGCGGTTTATTAAAAGATGTGAGTATGACCTTGGCCTTAGAAGACATTAATATTTTATCCATGAATACCTTATCGCAACACGACGGTACGGCGGACTTATTAATATCGGTTGAGATTGATAGCTTGAATCACCTGGGTAAATTACTAAATAAATTGCAGCAATTGCCCAATATCATGGATGCGCGCCGTCACAATCAGTAATGTAAGGAAACCGTGACATGTACCAGCTTGATGACTTGTTGTTTTTGATGTCCCGCTTACGTGACCCTGAAACGGGTTGCCCTTGGGATATTAAACAAACTTTTGCCAGTATTTTGCCCCATACATTGGAAGAAGCCTACGAAGTGGCTGATGCCATCGAAAAACAAGATTATGCACACCTTAAAGAAGAGCTTGGTGATCTCCTTTTTCAAGTGATTTTTTATAGCCAGCTAGGTAAAGAGCAGCAGCACTTTGACTTTCATCAAATCATCGACACCCTAGTGACTAAGCTGGTTCGTCGTCACCCTCATGTGTTCCCAAGTGGTGAATTACGTGGTGAAAATAATCACACGCCATTAACAGACGATGAAATTAAAGGTCGCTGGGAAGCCATCAAACAGCAAGAGCGAGATGAAAAAGCCAAGCTGCATGGTCAGGATGCCATTGAAAATACCAGTGTGCTGGCGGATATTCCTTTGGCATTACCGGCCATTCAGCGGGCTGAAAAATTACAAAAGCGGGCAGCAACGGTGGGTTTTGATTGGCCTGAGCCGGATCAAGTGTTGGATAAAATAGAAGAAGAAATTGGCGAGCTAAGAGAAGCCATGGCACAAGGCCAGCATCATCGCATAGAAGATGAGTTAGGCGATGTCATGTTTGCCATGGTCAATCTTGCTCGTCATGTGAATGTGAAGCCTGAACTGGCCGTGCGCAGCACCAATACAAAGTTTGAGCGCCGTTTTCAATTCATAGAGAGCCACTTGCAGCTGCAAGGTCGCTCTATTGAGCAAGCCAGTCTTGAAGAAATGGAAGCCCTTTGGCAGCAAGCCAAAGCGCTTGAAAAAACCGCTGAAGCTTAATCCTTCATGCCCTTGTTTACATAAATATCAAACCGATTCGCTTTGCCTTCTTGGCTGAGGGTCGGTTTTTGATTATTTAAGAACGGACTTTTGCGAGGGCGTTTGACCACGACGCGGTATTTAGCGGCTTCAATAGCCGGTAGTAACAAATCATCGGCATCTTCATCCTTACCCACCATGTCGCGAAAAAACTGCATGGATTTCTTAACTTGTGCTTGCTGCTTGCCTGAATGGGGAAACATAGGGTCTAAACACACCACGTCAAAACTATTCGGTGCGCATTGCTTTAAATATTCAATGCTGCTGCCCGTGTGTAATGTCATATGTTGAGTAATGGCGTGCACATCAGGGTTTAGCTCAGCGCGCTCTAAGGCGTCTGCAAGTAATGCTGCTACCACAGGGTGTCTTTCTACCATGGTCACCTGACAATCCAATGCAGCCAGCACAAATGCATCCGTTGCGGTGCCCGCTGTCGCATCTAAGATAGTTAGCTGTTTCTTTTGTTTTAGTCCCACGGCTTTAGCAATGGCTTGACCAGTACCCCCGCCATGCTGGCGTCGCCAGGTTAGCGCACCGTCTGCAAAATCAATACTTAGGTCGCCAACGGATTTATCAAATGGTTTGCATAGGCTTAAACCGCTGGCGTCTAAATTTAAGATAAATTCAGCACCATCTGGAATACGCTTGCTCATATTAATATTCAGTAATTCACTGATACGTTGAGCGTGATCGGCCAATTGTGGCATTTGGCACACCAAGGTTAATGCAGGTGTCATTATAGGAACCATCCTAGTGCTACGCCCAGAAATAAAAATGCACCCAGTAATAATCGATAAATGACAAATGGGGTCATGGATAATTGTTCAATGAGCTTTAAAAAGAAATAAATACAAATATACGCACTGACACACGACACCACCGCGCCCATAAAAATAAAACTCCAAGGAATAGGGTGCGTGGTTGTGAGCATCTCGTAAGTTTTATAACTGCCTGCTAATAAAATAAGCGGAATGGACAGCAAGAAACTAAAGCGGGCAGCGGCTTGTCGGTCAAAACCTAGCAACATGGCGGTGGTAATGGTGATACCTGAACGGCTGGTGCCAGGGATCAAAGCTAATGCCTGGGAAACACCAATAACGAGTGCTTGGCGAAACCCCATTTGTGAAATGGGTTTTATTAGGTCTTTTTGGCGATCGGCATACCACAGTAATAAACCGAATACGGTGGTGGTGGTGGCAATGACCAGTGCATTTCGCAAATAGGTTTCCACGCTGCCGTTTAAACACAACCCAAGAAAGCCTGCGGGCAGGGTCGCTAATATAATGCACCAAGCCAGCTTGCCATCCATATTAGGTTTGGCAAAAAACGTGCTATCAACAAAGCCGCGCATTAATTTTACAATGTCATGACGAAAATACGCCATCACCGCCAGTAAGGTTCCCACATGTACCGCCACATCAAATGCTAAACCTTGATCGGGCCAACCTAATAATTGGGAGGGTAAAATTAAATGCGCAGAACTAGAAATCGGTAAAAATTCAGTCAATCCCTGCAAAATGGCCAAAACAATGGCCTGCCACCATTCCATATGATTCCTTAGCGTTTATTATCTTGTTTTTGCTGTTTAATGGTTTTCCAGTGACTTTGCTCGCGTAAGTAAACCAGTTCAATGTTTTCAGGGGCCAGTACGTCATTTTGCTCAAATTGAGAAATGGCTAAAGGCATGAGCGAGTCGGCTTTTAATATTTGCTCGGCATCTTTGTCTTGAATCATAGCGCGCAACGACTCATCAAAGTCATCCCATAATTTAAGACCATGACCACACGCAGCAAACTCACCAGACGTTAAAGGCAGAGTATTGGTCTGCACATTTATAGGGCAAATAAGATCGTCCATTAATGGTGTCATCAACTGTGTTGTGTCATCCAAAGAATATTGGCCAAGGTACAATTCATTCATGCGAGCGTCCATTATTGACATCACAGCCGTATGTTGTTGCTCGATAAAGGCCTGTTGTGCCATGGCTTGTAACGTAGAAACGCCTAATAAAGGAATATCGCAAGCAAAGCCGATCCCCTGCGCGGTGGATGCCGCAATTCTTAAACCTGTAAACGAACCGGGTCCTTTACCAAAAATAACGGCATCCAATTGATTAGGACGGATACCCGCTTCACTCATTAATCCATTTAACATAGGGTAAAGTAAGCGACTGTGCATACGAGGCGCCGCTTCAACACGTGAAATGATCTTGCCGCTGCAACTGAGTGCGACCGAACAGCTGTCACTGGCAGCTTCTATAGCGAGAAAGTTGGCCATGGGAATACTTCAATAGACTAATAAGTCAGGCATTCTAGCAGAAACCCAACTTTGAAAAAAACGAAGGCCCAATAAATAACTGACCCGATAAATAACAGGCACAAAAAAACCAGCACAGCCCAAGCTGTACTGGTTTTGCTATGAACTACCCGCTAAATCTTATTTTTTAGCTTTTTTGGCAGTTTTACGACGCGCTGGAGCCTTTTTGGCGGCAGGTTTACGACCAGCTGCGGCTTTTTTCTTGGCCGGCTTCTTCTTAGCTGGCTTTTTCTTCGCAGGCTTAGCAAGTTGCTTCAGCTTAGCAGCGGCTTTTTTAGCAGCGGCTTTGCTTTTCGCTTCTTCTTTCTTCGCACGAGATTTCACTTTAGCAGCGTCTTTCTTCGCACGAGCCTTGCGCCATTTAGATTCATAAGCAGCAAGTGCTTTTACTAGATCCGCTTCAGCTTTACCTACTAATGATAGCTCGTATGCTTCAATGGCTTCTTTTGCAGCAGCGGCAGCAGCAGCGGCTTTCGCTTCTACATTAGCGGCTTGCACAGATGCTTTAGCATCACGAACTTTATCTTTAGCAGCAGCCAGTGCTTCTTTTTGCTTCGCAGCAGCAGCGCGGGCAGTGACAACGGCTTTTTTAGCAGCGGCTGTTTTAGCAGAAGCGGCTTTTTTGCGAGCAGCGGCTAATTTCTTGTTTGCAGCATCTACTTTAACAGTAACAGCTTTAACACCAGCGTTTGCTTTATCAACCGCTTTGGTTGCTTTAGTTAGTGCTGGAGAAACGACGGCAGTAGCTTTTTTAGCTACACGTTTTTTTGCTGCAGTTTTTTTACGCCCTCGAGCCATAATATTTTCCTTCTTGTTGTGGACGGTGTTTCAATAAAAAAATAGCATAAAAAAGGTAAGAACATAGTCTTATCGTGAAAAATAAATGATTTTTTTGTAAAAAACTACTTTATTGGCTCTAAAACAGAAAAATTGGCGCAAAAAAATGCTGATTTTTTTAAATTGTCCCGTTAAGCATAAAAAAATGGCCTGTTTTGAAAATCGAATGAAAATCAAAACAGACCACATATTTTTAACTTTTAACCAAGTTAGCGTATTGAATTATCTTGCGGGTATTTTACAAAAAAGGTTTTACCAGCTCGGCCATCATGGCAACGTGCTCGTCACTTTCATTTAATGCAGGAATGTAACGATATTGCTCACCGCCATTTTCCATAAAGATTTCTTTGTTTTCTTCCGCGATTTCCTCAAGTGTTTCTAAACAATCTGCGCTAAATGCTGGGCAAACTACGTCAACAGAACGAATTCCATCTTTACCCCAGGCTTCTAAGGTTTTATCCGTGTAGGGTTGCAACCATTCAGTGGGACCAAAACGACTTTGAAAACATAATTGGTATTCACTTTCTTTTAAGTTTAATTTTTCCACCAGTAATTTGACACTATGTTCCACTTGCTTGCGATATGGGTCGCCTTTTTCTACATATGACTTTGGAATACCATGAAATGAGAATAATAATTTCTCAGCGCGGCCATGCTCTTGCCAAAACGCATCAATTTTATTGGCTAACGCATTAATATAAGAATCATTCTTATGGTAATCCTTAATTAAATGGATAGAGGGCATGTCTCGACTTTTTTTAATAAAGTTAGCAACCTGATCAAAAATAGCGGCAGTAGTGGTGGCGCTGTATTGCGGGTAAAGAGGTAAAACTACAATGTTTTCAAACCCTTGCGTGTTTAACTTTTCTAAGCAGGTGACAAAAGAAGGGTTGCCGTAGGTCATGGCTAACTCAACATGCACATCTTCACCGAGCATGGCTTGTAACTTTTCTTGTTGCTTGAAACCGATTGTGCGAATCGGGCTGTCACCATCCCAAATGCTTTCATACAGTTTGGCTACGCGTTTAGGTCTAAGAGCCAAAACTATGCCGTTTAGCACTAACCACCAAATGGGGTTTCGCTTGATTACACGATCATCCCATAAGAATTCTTTTAAATATCGACGAACGGCTTTTGCCGTGGGGGCATCGGGTGTGCCAAGGTTGACCATTACGACCGCGGTTTTTTGTGACATGCTGATTCTCGATAAATGCTAGGGGAATAAAATGATTGCGAACATGATAAATTATTTGCAGAGGTTTACGAAGCCCAAGAAAAACTGGTTTACATTTCACTTAATTTCTTTGATTTGAATCAAGTAAAGGTGTGAGGCATAAAAAAAGCCAGCTAGGCTGGCTTTTTTTACATCGGCGCAATCAATTAGCTGATAGCAGCAAATACCGCGTCGCGAATGTCTTCTAATGTGCCCACACCAGGAATGTGTGCATATTTCGGTGCGTTAGCATCGGTTAGGCCTTTATAAAAACCCACTAGCGGTGCTGTTTGGTCGTGATAAATACCTAGACGCTTACGAACAGTAGCTTCGGCATCGTCTTCACGTTGAATTAGGTCTTCACCTGTTTCATTGTCTTTGCCTTCAACCGCAGGTGGGTTGAAAATCACATGATAAGTACGACCAGAACCTGGGTGTACACGACGGCCGCTCATGCGTTTAACAATTTCTTCGTCATCCACATCGATTTCAACTACGTAGTCGATATCAACACCGGCTTCGATCATGGCCTCAGCTTGAGGAATAGTGCGCGGGAAGCCATCGAATAAACAGCCGTTTGCGCAATCTGGTTCAGTAATACGTTCTTTTACCAAAGAGATGATCAGGTCATCAGACACCAAACCACCGGTTTGCATGATTTCTTCAACTTGTTTGCCAAGAGGCGTGCCTGCTTTAACCGCGGCACGTAGCATATCGCCAGTTGAGATTTGTGGGATGCTGAATTTTTCGCAAATGAATTGTGCTTGAGTACCCTTACCGGCGCCAGGGGCACCTAATAAAATAATACGCATTCATGTTTCCTTAAGTTGTATCGATTCAATCTCCCAATGAACTTACGTCTAGACCATTGGGACATTGCACCGAATCAGCTGTTTATTTATTAGCCAAGGCTATAAAAAGGAGCCAAACAATACCTGACCGAACCCTTATGGGCAAGTGTCACAACGGCCGTAAACTGGCCATACAGAGCAGTGTTCTAGGTTTGATGGTGGCTTGGGGGTTTGTGATCACTGACCAATATTTTCATAAAACGGTCAGTGATCAAGGCTAAATTGGCTAAACACCTGTTAGCCGGTATTGCGCATACCAGCTGCGATGCCAGCCATGGTGACTTTTAAGGCATGTTCAAGCTCAGGGCTCACAACATCCCCTTGTGCTCGGGTTCTATATAGCAGCTCTGCTTGTAGGTAGTGCAATGGGTCTGTGTAGGGGTTGCGCACCGCCATAGAGTGGCGAAACGTTGGGTTATTTTCTAATAACTGAGTTTGTTGTTTGATTTGCTGAACGGTATCAATAGCGTGCTGTAAACGCTCGCGTAGCTGGCGGCCTAAATCCTGTTTGGCGGTTTGGTTTTCATCATGGCTAAGTAATCTGTTTTCATAATATTGCGCAATGCCTTCATCGGTTTTGCTCAATACCATTTCTAACATATCCACCAAGGTTTGAAAAAATGGCCAGCGTTCGGCCATGGTTTGTAAAGTTTGCAACTCACCTTGATCAATAAAATCTTGAAGTGCTTTTTCACTGCCCAGCCATGCGGGCAACATTAAGCGAATTTGCATCCAGGCAAAAATCCAAGGAATGGCGCGCAGGCTTTCAACGCCACCGGTGGCTTTGCGTTTGGCGGGACGAGAACCCAGTGCCAACTTGCCCAGTTCTTGCTCTGGTGTGACATTTCTAAAATACGAAACAAAATCCGGATGTTCTCTCACAATCGATCGATAACTGCTGACACCAATGGCACTTAACTGATCGAGTATATCGCGCCATTGTGGCTCTGGTTGTGGCGGTGGTATTTCGGATGCTTGTAACACAGCGGATAAATACACCTGTAAAGAACGTAACGCGACTTCCGGGTTCCCAAATTTAAATCGAATCATCTCACCTTGTTCAGTCACACGAATGCGCCCGCGAACCGAGCCCGGAGGCTGGGACAAAATAGCACTATGGGCAGGGCCGCCGCCGCGACCAACGGTCCCGCCGCGGCCATGGAATAACATTAACTCCACATTGTGTGAATCGCACACCTTAACCAGTTCTTCTTGGGCTTTATATTGTGCCCAGCTGGCAGCTAACTGGCCCGCATCTTTGGCGCTGTCGCTGTAACCCACCATGACCATTTGTTTATGCGAGCAGTATTCACGATACCAAGGAATATTTAATAGGGTTTCAATGCTGCTGGCCGCCTGGGTTAAATCATCCAGTGTTTCAAATAATGGCGCCACGGGCATGGGCTCACTGCGCCCACTCATTTTCATTAATAAAGCCACAGCCAAAACATCGCTGGCGGCACCGGCCATAGAAATCACATACGATGCAAAGCAGTTCGGGTCTTCATTGGCTATGACTCTGCAGGTATCCAATACTTCTTGCACTTCGGCACTGGGTTGCCAATGGTTGGGTAGTAAAGGGCGTTTGCTTTGCAGCTCTTTTAATAAAAAAGCCACACGAGTGGGTTCATCCCATTCTAAATAATTGCCCAGCTCAAGGTATTCACATAACTCAGCAAACACATGTGCATGACGAGTACTCTCTTGGCGCACATCCAATGGGCAAAGCGTTAAGCCAAATGTGTGCGCGCGGCGCAGGGTATCAAGCAGTTTACCATTGGCCACAACACCCATGTTGCAGTCTATTAAAGACTGATAACACAGCTGCAAAGGTTCAATTAGGCTGGCAAAATCATACAAGCCCTTATTGCGGTTATTATGATTACCTTTTAACTGGTCCTGCGTATAGCGCTGGGTTTCACGTAAGCGTTGACGGGTTTCATGCAGCAGGTGACGGTAGGGCTCTTTTACATCACCCACCACGGCTCGCAGCACGTCATTACACTCTTCCATGGATAAGTCGTTTACTAGCTCGTTTAAATCTCGCAGGTAAAGGTCTGCGGCCATCCAACGGCCTAACATCAATACGTTAGATGTGACTTTTGCGGTGACGTTGGGATTACCATCGCGATCACCGCCCATCCATGAGTGAAATTTAATGGGCACAGTGTTCATGGGTAAAGGAGACAATCCACGTTCTTCTAGTAGTTCATTTACCTCGCGATAAAAACGCGGTATGGCATGCCACAAGGCGCCTTCGATGACCGCAAAACCCCACTTGGCTTCGTCTTCTGGGGTAGGGCGTTGTTGGCGGATTTCATCGGTGTACCAGATTTCTGCCACGACGCGTTTTAGATTATCCAAAATATGTTTGCGCTCGTACTCAAATGGCTGGGTGTCTAACCCATTGAGTGCATTAAGAATTTGTTCGTATTTACCGATTAGCGTGCGACGAGTGACTTCTGTCGGATGAGCGGTGAGCACCAATTGTATATCCAACTCATTGAGCTTGGTTTCAATTTCGTCGTTGCTCAGTTTACTGCTCATGTCTTGAATCACGTTATCAAGCTGCTGCAGAAACGCTTCGCCATCGTTGCGACGACCGCGAATCACATCGTGGTATTGCTCAGCGATATTGGCTAGATTTAAAAACTGATTAAACGCGCGCGTAATCGGGGTGATGTCATCATCGGCGAGGCCTTGTAAAAACTGGATTAAATCAGCCGGGTGGGTTTTGTCTGCACGGGCTTGTTTGGCCAGAGTGCGGATATTAACAATCTTATCAATGAACGCGGCGCCTAAATCTTGCTCGATGACGTCGCTGAGTAAATTTCCTAATAACCGAACATTTTCTTTTAAGTCTGGGTCCAGAGTATTTGACATAAACCTTCCTAATGGCGAGAAACCGACAATGTTTTAATTATAGCGGGTTTGCATTGAATCGATGCGTTTAGGCAGTGTACAGATAACCTGACTGATATATAGGTAAGCAAAAACAGCGCCAATTATTTTTGTAATAAATGGTAACCAAATCAAGGCTTACCAGAAAAGCTGAGCTAAACTTGAAGGGTAAGTTGTTCAGTGTTGAGGTTTGTTTGCATGAATGTTCGAGAACTCATGTCGTCATGGGAAACCGCTAGCCACCAAGAAAATGGTGAAGAAAAATATCAAGTCAGCCTACCCCTTAGAGATGCATCACGCATCGCCGCTCTGACCGGTCTGTACCCCGGTTTAAATCAAAACGAAATCATCGCCCAGTTAATTGGTGTTGCATTGGATGAAGTTGAACGGCAAATGCCCTATAAACAGGGCAAAAAAGTTGTCTCGTTTGATGAGCTTGGCGACCCGCTATATGAAGATGTGGGGCTCACTCCAAAGTATTTGCAGCTACGACATCAGTTTGCCCAAAATCATAATCAGAAAAAGAAATCGGCTTAGCACTCTTAATAACAAATGAGCATGACCATCAGGTTATGCTTGTTTCCGTTTTCGTTTCCGTTTCCGTTTTCGTTTTGGTTGGCCTGCGATATTTACCGCATAATACTATTCACCCGCGGGTGCGGGTTCGTACAGTGATTATTTAAAAACCAAAATGTAGGAGCGTGCACCTGCGCGCGAATAACCGTTAATTAATACCTATAAACAATCGTGCAATTCAGAG